>CAYZAH010000303.1:0-5652 GCA_964475805.1 uncultured Pirellulales bacterium
AGTCAATGACTTTGGGCGATGCTTTGCCGTCGTGATCGGCGACAAGAATATTGGACGGCTTTATATCGCGGTGAATGATTCCTTTTTGATGGGCATATTGAATCGCCTGGCAAACATCGAGAAACACGAGCAATCTTTCTTCCACAGTCAACTTATAGTGGTCGCAGTACTCGGTAACAGCAGTTCCCTCGACATATTCCATCACAAAGTACGGCCGGCCGCCTTGGGTCAATCCGGCATCATGTATTCGAGCGATGTGCGGATGCTCCAAGAGAGCAAGGGTTTGTTGCTCCGTTTCAAAGCGGGTAATGACTCGTCGGGAGTCCATGCCTGGCTTAATTATTTTCAGAGCCACTTCGCGTTGGAACGGATGGTGCTGTTCCGCCCGATAGACGATTCCCATCCCGCCTTCGCCAAGGATGGAAAGAAGCTTGTACTGACCTATCCAGGAGCCGGGCTGTTCCAGGGAGGTATCCGATGAAAATGCAAGAACCGGAAATTCCGGAGTCTGCAAATCTTGCCGCCCGGAACCGGGATCCCCCCCCGGCTCGTCAGCCAAGGATAAAAGCTGAGCGACTTGCTTGAGTTTGACTCCGAATATTCGAATCTTACTCATATCTTAGCGATAGTACTTTGAACATCGGTTCATCTCGGGGATACAGATCGTCCGTAATACTATACCGAGATCATTGCCCGTCCTGCGCGATACGTGGGAAGAACCTCGTGATTTCTTCCAACTCTTCATGAACTTGCTCATCGGAGGCAACCAAGTCTCGCAAATGCTTCCGTAAGGCCGTGGCGAACCGTCGCTTGACGGTGATGATCATGTTGGAGACTTTCGAGGTATTATCAACCTGATGCTTCCGGCCAAGCTCTTCCAACGATGGTGGATCTGCAGGAGCGAGGATAGGTTCTAATACCCTGTCGTGAAATAAATACCAGTGCGTGCTCAAGCCGTCCCGGTGGCATTGGCTCTCGACGTCACGTAATACTTGTTCCAACAGGAGAGAAATCCAGGCGTAATTGAATGAGGCCTCCGGGTCCAGTTCGGATATGACGGAAGGCAATTCGGCCTCATTCACAAAATCAAAAGGGACCAGCTTGTCCTGAGGAATGCGTTTTTGGGCATGCTGTTTTTGCCTGGCTTTGATCAGGTATCGGTCCAGCGACACCATCACATACGTACGGAACCGGCCCTTGGACTGATCCGCCGTTTCGATCAGATTATGGCCGAGAACAATCTCGTGAAAGAAACCTTGCGTAAGGTCTTTGGCATCCTCGTTGCTATAACCTTTCCGGCGCAAGTAGCAATACACGGGTTTCCAGTATCTATCGAACAGCAAACCGATTAAAGCGTGACTATCCGATTCCTGGCCGGAACCTGCCTTTTCCAGCAATGACCAATGGGTCGTCAGAAATGAAACGCCGGCGCCCCCCATATCCGTATAATCCTCTCGCTTCATGGCCTCTCGATCTCCCAATCGCGTCGTCCGGATAGGCTCGGTTGCAAAAAGAAGCAACGCCGCCGCTCAGCGGGCATACGTGAAGTACCAAGTATCACTCTATTCGGCAAAGCTCTGCTTGTCAATGTCCGGCACACCTGCTTTCGAGCATGAACCAAGTTTTCAGGCCAAAAAAGTCATGGGCATTACGATTTCGCGCAGGATCACAAGATTCCTCGGTAGATAATCTTAGGGAAGGCAAAAACTATGGCAAAAAGGCCCTACGAAATGAATATGCTAACGGCACGTGTCTATCGAAGAATCTAACCACCCTGAAAAAAAGGAGGTAAGACCATGGACAAGAAGAGAAACACTGTAGCCGTATTAGCCATCACAAGCATGGTAGTCACCTTGGGTGGAAGAGCACATGCGGACTTTACCTTTGGTGAGCCGATGAATTTAGGGTCGGTCATCAATAGCTCTTCAAGTGATTATGGTCCGTGCCTATCGACTGATGGCCTGGAGCTGTACTTCACGTCCGAACGGGCCGGTGGATCTGGCGGCGCGGACATTTGGGTCAGCACGCGCCAGAGTATCAATGACCAGTGGAATCCGCCGATTAACCTCGGACCGACGGTCAACGGCTCATACAATGATAGCTATCCAACCTTGCCTTCGGATGGTCTGACACTGTATTTTAGCGATGCCTATTCCGGTACGCCCCGTCCCGGCGGACTCGGTAGTGGAGACATCTGGATGACGACCCGTCCAAACCGCAACGCCCCTTGGGGCGAGCCCGTGAACCTGGGGGCTCCCATCAATAGCTCGACTCTCGATATGAGCCCGACGATTTCCAGGGATAACTTGATATTGATTTTTACCTCCAACAACCGCGCCGGCGGGCGGGGCAGTTGGGACCTGTGGATGTCCACCAGAGCCGACGTGCAAGATCCATGGGATCCGCCCGTGAATCTCGGTCAAGCTGTCAATTCGGGAAACTGGGAGGGCGAATGCGGCCTGTCGGGGGACGGACGGGTTGTGTTCTTCGGCTCCGGGCGAGCCGGCATCGCCGGTGGCATAGATATATGGATGAGTACTCGAAAGACCCTCAGTGATCCATGGAATGTCGCCGTCAATCTCGGTTCCACTATCAACAAAAGTGGCAATGATGGAACCGCGAGAGTTTCCCCCGACATGAGAACGCTCTATTTCTGTTCGGATCGTCCCGGTGGCCTTGGAAATTATGATTTGTACGCGGCGCCGATCATCCCGGTTGCTGACTTCAACGGTGACGGTGTTGTTGACGAGGCGGACATGTTCATCCTGGTTGACTGCTGGCATACGGATAATCCTATGTGCGATATCGGCCCGGCCCCATGGGGCGACGGGATCGTCGATGTCCAGGACCTGATCGTCCTTAACGAGCAATGGTTTGGATTGCTTGCATATTGGATGTTCGATGAGACGGAAGGTGATGTTGCTTACGATAGCGTTGGTACTAACGATGGCGTGGTCATGGGCAACCCAGTTTGGCAATCCGGCGATGGTATGGTCGGTGGAGCGCTTGCTTTCGACGGAATTGATGATTGTGTCGCTACTGAACCGATCTTGAATCCCTGGGATAGGTCTTTTAGCGTTTTTGCCTGGATCAAAGGTGGGGCTCCAGGCCGGACCTTTTTGTCACAAGCCAATGGTGAGAATTGGCTTCTGGCAGATTCATCCGGTGGTTATTTGATGACGGAACTCAAAGGTTCCGGGCGAACTGCTGGTGTCTTACAGTCCCAAACAGTAGTCACTGATGGTGATTGGCACCGGGTCGGTCTTGCCTGGGATGGTTTGTACAGAAGACTCTACGTTGACGATGTTGTAGTCGTTGAAGACACACAGGATGGTTTGGAAATTTCATCGAATGGCCTGTATATCGGAACCGGAAAGAGTATGGAAGACGGTACCTTCTGGTCCGGTCTGATTGACGATGTCCGCATCTATAATCGGGCCGTGCATCCATGACCAGCATTCTCTGAGGCTAACAAGTTGAAGGACTGGTCCGCCAGAGGCGGATTGAAGCTGAGGCATTTCATTCAGGACTTTGCGGTATTCGGGATTGTCCGGTTTCTTTTCGACCGCCTTACGGGCCAGGAAGAATAACCACTTTGAAAAAAGAGGTGTGACCATGAACAGAAACAGAGGCATTGTAGCCGCATTAGCCATCACAAGCATGGCAGTCACCTTGGGTGGAAGAGCACGTGCGGACTTTACCTTCGGTGAGCCGGTGAATTTGGGGCCGGAAGTGAACACGGCTTCGGCTGAGGCGTTGAACTGTACTTCGGCAGACCACCTGGAGCTGTATTTCGGCTCGGACCGCCCGGGAGGATTCGGTAACATGGATCTTTGGGTCAGTAGACGCCAGAGTATCGAGGATTCCTGGGGACCTCCTGTCAATCTTGGAGCACCTGTCAATAGCGAATATATAGAGGCGTACCCCAGCCTCACGTCGGATGGCCTGACGCTGTACTTTAGTGACCTCTATTCCGGCACGCCCCGACCAAACGGTCTCGGCGGCGCGGATATCTGGATGACTACGCGAGTAAGTCTCGACGATCCCTGGACGACGCCCGTAAACGTGGGGGCCCCGATTAACGGCTCCGCGATGGACGTAAGCCCGACAGTCTCCGGCGATGGTTTGATATTGGTCTTTGCGTCTTCGCGCACCGGAACCGGCGGACCCTACGATTTGTGGATGTCCACACGGGAGACCACGCAGAATCCGTGGAGTGTGCCCATTAATTTGGGGACGAACGTCAATAGTGCATTTGGCGATCTGGAATGCAGTTTGTCGGCGGATGGTTTAGCATTGTTCTTTCCCTCTGCTCGGCCCGGCGGACTCAGTGAGTATGATATGTGGATGACCACGCGCAAGAGCCGACAATATCCCTGGACTCCTGCAGTTAACGTCGGCCCGATGGTCAACGATATTTATTCGGTGGGAGGCGCAGGTGTCTCCGCGGACATGAGAACGCTCTACTTCGACTCGAAACGCCCAGGTGGGTTCGGAAGCTTTGACATTTGGGCGGCACCAATCATTCCCATCGTGGACTTCAATAGTGACGGTCTTGTTGACGGCGCAGACGTGTCTATCATGATCGCCCACTGGCATACGGACAATCCCACGTGCGATATCGGTCCGGCGCCTTGGGGCGATGGGATCGTCGATGTCCAGGACTTGATCGTCCTTAACGAATATCTCTCTGGATTACTTGCATACTGGATGTTCGATGAGACGGAAGGTGATATTGCTTATGATACCGCCGGCCATCACGATGGTGTGCTTGTTGGCAATCCGGTCTGGCAGCCCGACGACGGCACGGTAGCTGGAGCACTTGCTTTCGACGGAGTTGATGACTATGTCGTTACTAAACCTGTCTTGAATCCGGCGAATGGATCTTTCAGCGTCTTCGCCTGGATCAAAGGTGGGGCTCCGGGCCAAGCCATTATTTCACAGACGGACGGCAAGAGTTGGCTCCGTACGGATTCAGTGGGGGGTTGCTTGATGACGGAACTCAAAGATGCTGCTCGGGGGGGAACACCCTTGTTTACGGAAGAGTCTATCACTGACGGTGCATGGCATCGCATCGGTTTTGTGTGGGATGGTTCGTGCAGGCATTTGTATGTTGACGGATTGCAGGTTGCCATAGACATTGCGCCATTATCTTCCCTGGAAAACGCTTCCGGCGGCCTGTATTTCGGAGCCGGCAGCACTCTCGCCCCAGGAACCTTCTTTTTCGGCCTGATCGACGACATTCGCATCTATAGCCGTATTGTGAATCCGTAGCCAATCGAGGCTCAGCAAGCGGTTTTCTGATTTCAAGCGGGATTTTGATATCTTCCGGTATAGAAGTGTAGACGAGATCAAGAAGATTCCCTATGATGGAAATAGGAATCAGCAAAGCATCTGAGAGAGTCTATATGCTGGCAGCACGTGTCTGTCGGAGAAGCTAACAGACTTACGAAGGAGGTATGACCATGAGCGGAAAGAGAAACGTTCTCCTAATTCTGGTTCTGACATTCTGCCGGATTTCCCTGAGTCTGGCAGCAGAGGACACGTGGACAACAAAGACCGACATGCCTACCACCAGGTCCTATATGTACGCCAGGGTTGTGGAACGGAAGATATATGTCGTGGGTGGCCTTTAAGGACACACCAACACAA
>CAYZAH010000304.1:0-1624 GCA_964475805.1 uncultured Pirellulales bacterium
CGAACGCCCAATCGCAGCGTTCAGCAACAAGTGCTTCCACAGGAATGACATTTGTGGCGTTTGTCCTCATGAGACACTGTCGCTCTTTTCTTCGGCCAAGACGGCTAAGAGTCTGCTGGCGGTTTTGGGCGAGAGCTTGGGCGGCTCGGGCGGGAGTGATCCTTTTTTGGGCGGTTTTGATGTGCCCGGCGACAGGTTCATGTTAATGATGTCGAGACAGGCCTTGCGGGCGGTTTCGCCTGATCCGTCTTTGGCCAGCTTCAAGAGTGCGTCTACGGCCTCGTGAGCGCGGCGGGCCAGCAACACTTCGCTCTTGTGAAAAGCTCCAGCGATCCGCTGATCGCATCGCTCGGCAAAGGCAGGGTTAGCCAGCCACCTGTTGAAGACCTTGAGACTGACGTTGTGTTTCTTCAGCACGTCGGGCACTTCCTTCTCACCGGCGAACAAGTCCTCAATCAGGGTAAGCTGTTGTGCACTCAAACGTTTCTTCTTATTCATTTGGTTCCTCCTTTCGCATGTAGTATCTGGTATGCCGTACGTCGAACGACCCGGCCGGTGAGCGCGACGAGTCTCGCGTCTCAACGAATACCCGGGAGGCCGGTGACGATAGACAGTGGAATCAGCGTGCGCCAAGCTGCGGGCGCGCACCGGGGGTCGGTCCCGTGAAGATTTCTACTTGCCTTTCTTTCGGGGGCCGGTCTTGATGGTTCTGAGGTAGCTCTTGCTCTTCTTGAGCCCTAATTGGCGGGCCTTGGTCTTGATCGAGCCTTCGGACCGGTCGAGCTGTTCGCTCAGGTCTTTCGTCGAGGTATGCGAATAGAGCTTCGTCAGCCGCTTCAGATCCTCGTCGCTCCAGTACTGGTAGGTATCGGTCTTCATCCCGATATCGTAGGCCTTTTGGCGGACCGCCGTCAGCGGACGGCACAGCTTCTCGGCGATCATCCGCGTGTTACCGCGCGGGTATAATCTCTTAAGCAACCTAATGTCGTCAGGCGTCCACGACCAAGGACCTCTAATCAGCTTTTTGTTTTCTTTTGATTCAGCCATATATTTCATTTTCCCTTTCCGGACCGCCCGGCATTATCGACCACAACGCACCGTTTGTCAAGCCGTTTCGCATTTTCTTTGGCCTGACGGTTCGTCAAGATAGCCGTGCTCACACGCGTCGGACGACTTTCGTCCCGCGCACGTCAAAGACGAATCATCTCTTAATTGGATAAATTTAGTCTTCATTGCTCTTCCTTTCCATGAATGATTGGGCCATGCATACCAAAGCCTCTGCTTTGACGGCCGCCTTTGGCTTCTTGCGCTGAGCCTTTGGCGCGTTCGACAGGGCTTTTTCGACGGTTTCCTTCTGGGCGTCGCTCAGGAAGAAAACGACGGGATTGGCGAAAGTGGGCTTGGCCGGCTTGGGCCGGGGAAGCTGGCCAGCGTGCATGTTGGCCAGTCTGTGAATCTGATTGGCCGTGTACGGCAGCCAGTTGGCCAGATCAGAGGAGGATTTATGCCGGTTCAGACGGGCCATTAGAGCCAGCTTCTTGTCGAGAACGTCGGAGCCACCGAGGCGGTTGAGCGTCGCGAGCAAAAGGTCGGTTTCGTTGTCGTCGACGTCCCAAACGACGAC
>CAYZAH010000304.1:1724-5635 GCA_964475805.1 uncultured Pirellulales bacterium
TGAGCGTCGCGAGCAAAAGGTCGGTTTCGTTGTCGTCGACGTCCCAAACGACGACATCCACGGTTCGATAGCCAAGCTCGGTCAAAGCCTTCCAACGGTGATAGCCATTGATGATCTGGAATAAAGCGGTCTTCTCTGGGCAAGGCCGGACGACCAGCGGTTCGTATCGTCCCGTTCGCTCGATGTTACGTACCAGCTTCGTGAATTTCTTATTGCTCATCCGGTTCGGACTACCTGGATGGGGAACGAGCTTCTCAACGGCGATGGTCGAGAGTCTATTTTGATTCTTCATTTCTTGCATTCACAGACCTCCTTTGTTTCATTGGCCAGTCGGTATCCTGTGTCGAGAATCGAATTTCGGATTGAACCAGATGTAGTAGGTCGGCCGGGCGGTGAGTCGGCTCAAGATGTAGCGCGTTCGTTCGAGGCCCGGGGACATGTCACGGCGGCGGCCGTGGCTTTTGAGAAAGCGTTTGATCGCCCGCTCAATGAACTCGGATTTGGCCGGCAAGAGATGGTCGAGCTTTCGTTGGACTTTTTGCGGGTCGATCAATTGCTCGGCTTCGATGCCGAGAAGACTGAACGCCTCTATGAGCTGGACGGTACGGGCCGGCTGTCTGGATGGGTAAGCGATCATGCCCGCTTTTTCGAGGAACGGATTGACCAATCCCATCACGGCGACCGCCTCGATGATCGGGACATTCAGCCGGGGCATCGTCTCGCGGACCAGGCGGCTCGCCAGGCCCAGGCCACGAAATCGCGGCTCGATAATCACCCGGCTGAGCCGACGGACGTTCTGATTGACCAGAGCCAGTTGCGTTCCGCGGTCGAGGCCGACAAAGAAGTTCCCCGTCGCGACGTTTCGCATCTCCAGGACGGGACTGGGCATCGAATAGACAGCCACGCCGAGCGCCGCTTGCGGCTGAACGTCCCGAAGTGT
The DNA here is from genome assembly GCA_964475805.1 of uncultured Pirellulales bacterium. Lineage (GTDB taxonomy): Bacteria > Planctomycetota > Phycisphaerae > Sedimentisphaerales > Anaerobacaceae > JAFGTG01. Next base: position 2,665 of record CAYZAH010000304.1, read on the forward strand.
GCCGTCAGATTTCAGGACGAAAACCGACGCCACGGGACCGGGGCGGCCGTTCCGGTAGTGCAGATGGGCGAGCTGTTTGTAATCGTCGAGACCACCGGGGACAATGTGCAGGTCTTTACAAATAGAGCATCTTCGCATTCTTACCTCCTTCTCTTTTTGTAGACCACCTGGGGAGGATTTGTGAAGTCCCTCGTGACCAGAACGTCCGGGGCCAGGTCGAGCACGACGTCCTGATGGCTCGACGCCAGGATGAAGGTAGTGCCCGTTCGCTTGGCAAACTCGCGGATGCGCTGGGAAATGACCAGGGCGGTGACTCGGTCCAGCCCCGAGCAAAATTCGTCGGCGAAAACGAATTTCTTCCGCGCCGCTAAGGCCATCGCCAAACGAAAGCGATATTGCTGGCCTTCGCTGAGCCGGCTCGGCTGATTGAGGATGCAAAAACAATCGTTCAGCCCGGCGATGCTGAGGAAGCGAAGGCTCGTCAGCAGATCACCTTGGACACAGTCGATGAGCGTCTTGTCGGACGGCAGGTCGATCTGAGTTAAGTCGATCTGGTCCGATGCGGGGATGCACTTTTGAAGCTCCTTGAGCAAGACGCTCTTGCCCGTGCCGGAGGCGCCGGTGATGTACACGACGTCGGCAGCGTTGATTTCGAGTTGGCAACTATGGTTGCGATGTCTGCCGGTCAGCCTGTCGACGGTCAAGCCGAACATCCGGCATACTTCGATAGCTCGGTCCGTCATCGTGCCCTGCCACTTGATACACTTTGAAATGCTGAATGCCGTCATTACTTGCTCCTCATATCTCGCGTTTAGACGTTCAACGTAGACTTAACATAGGTTTCCTTTCACTTATGCGTTTACGGATGCGGGCCAGCTCCTTGCGGACAGCATAAATGCTCACGCGTCTTTTCGCGGCGATCCGCCTGAGTGACAGACCCGTCAGGAAGGCGTCGCGCGCGAGGGCCATCTGCCGCCCGGTCAATCTGTCCCGGTTTCTTACGCACGTCAGGAATTCTCCGTCGATGAGTCGTTCGGTGAGTTGGTGTACTCTGCGGGCAACGCTTGCCTCACTGACGCCCCGAAGCCGGGCGATCTGCCGGAAGCTGCTGCCCTTCTCAACGTACATGGTCATTAGCACCTTGTCCGCTCCGTTGAGCAACTCCAGCCGTCTGCGAAGGATCTCCATCCGGCTGCGCCGCAAGTCTTTCGCCTCCAGCGCCCGTTCCGGAACATTCATATTGACTTGTCCCATCGTTCCCGCTCCCATCTCAAGCCTGCACCTCGAAGCGTCCTCCAAAGCCCCGATGCATCCAGGACGCCCACGCCCCAAAATTCGATTCACCACTATATGTTCGACTTTTACTTAATATGACATGTATTTTACCATATTACAAAATAAAATCAAGCACTTTGTTAAAAAGATGTATTTTTTTGTCGTTTATATAACTCACAGAAAGAACGTTGCTTAAGAAGCAGTGCCATGTCGCGTCGCAGAAAAAAATCGCTGAATACTGTGGAGCAACTACAAAACCTTGTGTGCTCCTGTCGCAGGATCGTGTATGATCGAGCTGCGAAAATCGCCCCGGCAAATCGGAGTATGGAACACTTTCCTGTTTCGACCCGATTTCCTGAATAGGAAATACCGGCTATTCAGGAAACTGCGAGTCAGGAATTGTTCAAACGATAACAACGCTGCAAATGGAGATGTGCGAATGAGTGGTATTGGGGACCAATTTCAGTACGAGACGAGGTATGAACCGGGCAGGATGCCGGGGCATCGGCTTGTCTGGGAGAAAAAACCCGATACGTATAAGGAGTATCCGGAAGCACCGAAGGTCGAGCTTCCGTTATTCGAGCCACCCCGGGCGATGAGCTTGGACCAGGCCTTGAAGCAAAGAAAAAGCATTCGAGAATTCCAGCCCAAGCCGATCAGCAAAGGCCGGCTTTCTTATCTGCTCTGGGCGTCCACGGGCCTCCAGCGGGTCGAGGACGGCTACGAATTCCGCACCGCTCCCTCGGCTGGGGCGCTCTACCCAATAGAGACTTACCTGATCATTAACAACGTCAAGACCATCGAGGCTGGTCTCTACCACTATTTGATCCGAAGACATCAACTCGAACAGCTCAGGAGAGGCGATCTGGCGAGCGAGATCACAATGACCGCTCTGGGCCAGGAAATGTGCATGAGCGCCGCGGTCGTGTTTATGTGGTCGGCGATATTCGAGCGTTGCAAGTGGAAGTACGGCCAGCGGGCGTACAGATACCTCTATCTCGATGCCGGCCACATCGCCGAGAACCTGGCGCTCGCCGCGGTCAGTCTGGGCCTCGCAAGCTGCGAAGTCGGGGCCTTCTTTGACAGTCGGGCCAACGCGATCATCGACCTTGACGGCGCGGAAGAAAGTGTGGTCTGCATGGCCGTGGTGGGCGCGCCCGCGTGAAAGCGATGAATCATTCGTCGGGAAACCTGATGCGCGATCTGGATGAAGTTTTCGAGGCTTTGGGGCGGTCGGAGTTCCGCAGCCGGTTTCGACTTTCCGGCAAAGAAGCCGCCTATCTGAGGCAAAAAGGGATCACAACCATCCTCGAGCACGCACGCGATTTTGTCTCGAAGCGACTAGCGCCGGCCAATCCCGCCAACGATGGGCGGCAAACGCCAATGCGAAACCATCCGGCCTTTATCGCCCAGCACGCGACGGGCACGTGTTGCCGGGGTTGCCTTGAGAAATGGCATCACATCCCGAAGGGCCAATCCCTTACCGATGAGCAAATCGACTACATCCTCCAGGTTCTCAGGCGATGGCTCGCGAGCCAGGACGCAGACTGGTCGGTCTTCCGCCCAGCCTGATGGAATATTGTCCGAAAAAACTCTTGCATTCGGGCCGGGAACGGCTATATTGCCTTCTTGATCCGATATTAGGATGCAGCCCAGAGAACATTTTTAGCAAGAGGCTACCGATATGACGGGACGG
>CAYZAH010000305.1:0-5627 GCA_964475805.1 uncultured Pirellulales bacterium
AACGGGTCCACGTGCAGGCGGCCCATCGCGATAGCCGTGTTGTTGACCACTACGCCTTCGATCCGGTCGGTCTTCAGGATGATGTCCTCGACCTCCATCAGGTTGAAGATCGCCGTGCCCGCTTTTTTGGCCTTGTAGGCCAGGGCCGTGGCGAACTCGACCGCGTCGTAGATGAACAGGCCCTTTTGCTTTTTCGCGGTCATGCCGAACTCGTCTGGAATCTCGCTATCCTGCGTGACGACGATGTTGTAGCCGGCGGCGCCGCCCCAGATTCCGCCGCCCGTCGAGAGCTTCCTTTCGATGATCGCGGTCTTGAGGCCGGCCTTCGAGAGGTAATACGCGGCCGTCAGCCCCGCCGGACCCGCGCCGACGACGACCACGTCGTTTTCAAGATGGTCCAACAGGTTTCGCTGATACTCTTCGAGGATGGCTCTGGATATGTCGGTTTCAATCATTTTGGACTCCTTTCACAGACACGGATTAACCCTGATTCTTATGTAAACCACGAATGAACACGAATTCATATTTGTTTCTGTGTCTTCTCTAACAATAAAAAAAGCACTCCGGCGAACGGAGTGCTTGCATACTGCTTTTTCAGCCTCCCTTCGCGGGCATTATCCCGAGCAGGTTCTTAGGGTCAACTCTCAGCTTCGGACCGCGTGAATCAGCCGGTCCTCAGCTCCCCTGGCTAAATCAGATTTTTCTATCAGTTATGTATAACACGCTCCGACGGCTTCCGCAACATATTTTTGCAGAAAAAACCTCGGCCGACCGTGTTAGTTGCCGGAGTACTTGGTTATATAGACCGTCCCCTCACCGGAATAGGACCGGCCTGAGGCGAACGTACCGACCATTTTCAGGGTGACCTCACCGTAACCTTTGACCGCCGCCAGCAGTTCGTTCTTATCGAACAGGGCAACGACTTTCGCCTTGTTGGTCGAGCCGTAGATGAATTGCCGCTTCGCCTTGATCTCTCCGGGATAGAGCACCGGGAGCAGATCGGCAATGTCCTGCTTTCCGACCCCTTGCTCGAAGATAACGCTGGCCTGGAGGTCATAGGCCACACCGTCACGTCTGATGACATCGGGCAGGACTTTCAACTCCGGGGTAGTTGACGGCGTCTCGCCGATGATGGCCTCGGCTGAGGCACTCGCCGACGGCGTTTCTTCGCTCTCAGCCGTAACGGTATTCGTGAACATGGTGCCCTTGGCAAGACCTTCCTTGACGTGGACGTTCAATTCCAGATGCACGGCCTCTCCCGACTTCAGGGACGAAAGCAACCACGTGCACGTATGGGTTGTGGCGTCATACTTGCCGGGCTTCGTGCCCTTGGCCGCAGATACGAAGGTCACGTTCTTTGGGAGGACGTCTACCACCGAAACGTTCGTTACGGCGAAATCATTGTTGTTTTCGAATTCGATCACATAGGTCAGGGCTGTATCGGCTTGGACCGACGTGATCTGACCCACGGTCCCACCCAGAATACTCTTGGTAAGGTTGAGGGGATTGTGTCCCGCCTTCAGATCGAGCCGTCTGGTGGTTTGGGACGTTTCGTTGCTGCTAATCGACACGGTGTTTGTAATGATGGTACCGGTCGGCACACTCTCCCTGACTTGCGCCATGAGTTCCAGGGTCATCGGGATTTCCGGCGGCCAGGACGCATAGGTCCATTTGAAAGAGTGCGTTTTCACGTCGTACGATCCACTGACTCCCTCATCGTCGGCGGATAGAAATACGATGTCGTCAGGCAGCGTGTCGACGATTGTTACGTTGGTCACGGTTGCGCCCGTGTGGTTGTCGAAGTGAATACCGTAGGTCACGACGTCACCAATTTCCACGGTGGGCATGCTGCCGGCCGTGCCGTAGGAAACGCCGCGGAGGGCCGTCTTGTTCAGACCGAGCGGATTGTAGCTGAGGTCTTTAGTCGGAACGACCAGGCCCGTTGGGTTTCCAATGTCGGACACGAGGGTAATCAGCTCAAGGTTCCTATTGTAGCCCTGAAGATCATCGCCGCTCTCGACGTTGTTCAGGCCAGTGGTCAGGTAGACGTAGCCGTTGTCAAGATCCACGTCGATGCCCATCACGCCGGCGTCGGGATCTACCTCGCTCTCCAGGATCGTACCCAGCACGAGATTGTACTGAGACAAGTAATTGTCGCTGAGGTATCCTCCGCCGGCATAGAGCAGGCCCCTGGATGTATCGACGGCGACGCTGACCACCGAGTGGTTCAATTTGATTCGGTCCACGCGTTGCCAATCAGCGGTGCTGTAAACAGTGACGTTTTTGGATCCGTTGGCCACGTAGAGCAGGCCGTCGACTTCGTCCAGAGCGATTCCGTATGCCGTGGCGGTCCAAAGCGAGACAGGAGAATCTGACGTCTGAGTCAGAGTCAGCGCCTGCGGATCCCAGTCGAACACGTACAACAGATCTTGGCCTCGCTCGACACAGTACAATCGACTTTTTTTGTGGTCGTACTTGATGCCGGCCAGATCGAACGCCTCCGGAACCTCTACCGACCCCGCATCCGTCATGTTTCTCGCATCCACCAACTGAATTTCATTGGAGCGGCTATACGTGATAAACAGGAAACCGTTGTCTGAATCGATCGTGATCCCCACGGCGCCGAGCATATGCTGAGGGACGTCGTGCTCGGCCTGAAACGTCAGACTCCCGTCGGAGCCAATATCATACAGTTGCACAGGTAGTGTCGCGTCCGTAAGGGAGCCTTTGTCGGCGATCACGTACAGTGATTTTGCCGTCACGGGATTCGGGACAGCTATCCCGAGGACAGCCGCGGCGATCAATAGACAGTTGCAAACCCATCTTACGTTCTTTTTTCTCTCACCCTTCATTATTTGATTCCCGCCATTACGTTGTTTCATTTTCGGTTCATCCACCCCCATTTTGATCGGCGTGCCCGCACGTTGTTGAAACGGGCCAACCTGGTCTTTGGGCGGAAGAAGAGTCCGTAGGGGATGAAGACACGGATTTTCATCACACCTCCGGATGCTTCCATCCTAAGCATAAGTATATAATATTCCGGCCCTTAAGTCAAGAGAAATACGATCCGTCCGTCGCGTGGCTCTTAGCCGGGCGGCAATTCAATTGACAACGGTGAAACGGAGCGTATGATAATCACCGTTAATCTCGGTTTGGAAGGATGGCCTAACTTATGTCAAGAAAAGGATTTACACATCTTCATTTACATAGTCAATACTCGCTGCTCGATGGGGCGATTGCTTTCGATCCGCTCCTGAAGCGGTGCAAAAAACTCGGTATGGAATCGGTGGCGGTGACCGATCACGGCAACCTCTTCGGAGCGGTCGAGTTCTACACCAAGGCGCGGGCGGCCGAGATCAAACCCGTGGTCGGTATCGAGGCCTATGTGGCGCCTGGAAGCCGGTTCGACAGGACCAAAACGAGCATCTCCGACGCGGCCTATCACCTGATCCTGTTAGCGGAAAACAGCGTCGGCTATCAAAACCTGCTCAAGCTGTCCAGCACGGGTTATCTCGACGGCTTCTATTACCGCCCTCGGATTGATAAGGAGGTTCTTGCCGAGTTGAGCGAGGGATTGATCTGCACCACGGCGTGCATCAAAGGCGAGGTGGCGGCGGCGATGGCGTGCGGCGACGAAAAGGGCGCGCGCGCGGCCGCGGAGAGCTTCCTGAAGATTTTCGGGCCCGAGCGGTTCTTCATCGAGATACAAACCCACGAAGGGGACGGCCCGAACGTCGTCGAAGGTCTGAGCGATCTGGCGGCGAAAATGGGGCTGGGCATGGTGGCCACGAACGACGTGCACTTTCTCGAAGAGAGCGACCACGAGGCGCACAATTGTCTCTGTGCCATCAGCACGGGCAAACGGTCGGATGATCCGGACCGAATGATTTATCCGTCGGACGTGTACCTCAAAAGCCCGCGCGAGATGCGCCAGCTCTTCGGCGCCCACGCCGAAGCGTGCGACAATACGCTCGCGATCGCCGAGCGGTGCAACGTTGAGATCGATCTGAAAACGCGGCACGCGCCGCGCTTCGAGCCGCCGGATGGCTCGACGCCGGAAGATTACCTGACGAACCTTTGTATCGAAGGCGCGAAAGAGCGCTACGGCGAAATCACCGAATCGATTAAGGCCCGGCTCGACCGCGAGCTGGACGTTATTGAGTCGAAAGGATTCGCCAGCTACTTTTTGATCGTCTGGGATTTCTGCAAGTACGCTCACGAGAGGAAGATTCCCCTGGGTGCTAGAGGCAGCGGCGTCGGGACGCTCGTTGGCTATTGCCTGGGATTGTGCAACGTGGACCCGATTCGATACGATTTACTTTTCGAGCGATTCATGGACCCGGCGCGCAACGAGATGCCCGATATCGACATCGACATTTGCCAGGCCCACCGCGCCGAGATCATCGACTACGTCCGCCAGAAGTACGGCCATGTCGCGCAGATCATCACTTTCGGAACGATGAAAGCCCGCGCGGTCATTCGTGACATTTGCCGGGTGCTCGGCGTGCCGCTCAGTGAGGCGGACAAGTTGGCCAAGCTGATCCCGTTCTCTCTCGATATGACGTTGGACAAGGCTCTAAAGACCGAGCCTGATTTGAAGAAGGAGTACGACCAGAACGCGGACACGCGAAAGGTCATCGACATCAGCCAGAAACTCGAAGGCCTCGCGCGTCACGCCTCGGTCCACGCCGCCGGCGTCGTTATTGCCGACGAGCCTTTGACGAATTTCGTGCCTTTGTACAAAGCGTCCGGCTCCGAGGACGTCGTCACGCAGTTCGAGGGGCCGATGGTCGAGAAGGTCGGCTTGCTGAAGATGGACTTCCTGGGCCTCAAGACGCTGAGTGTCCTGGAGCGGGCGTGCCAGTTGGTCGCCGAGGTCCACGGCGTAAAGATCGACCTCGAGCAGATCGACCTGACCGACGCGAAGGTGTTCGAGCTTTTCTCAGCGGGCAGAACAAAAGGCATCTTTCAGTTCGAGTCCGGCGGCATGCAAAACCTGCTGATGAAGATGAAGCCTGACCGGATCGAGGACCTGATCGCCGCCAACGCGCTTTATCGGCCCGGCCCGATGATCCTGATCCCCGATTACATCGACCGCAAGCACGGTGCGAAGTGGAGCCTCCCGCACCCGATCATGACCGAGGTTCTCGAAGAGACCTACGGAATTATGACGTATCAAGAACAGGTAATGCGGATCTGCAACCGCCTGGGTGACATTCCACTGCGCGAAGCGTACAAGCTGATTAAGGCGATCAGCAAGAAGAAGGCCAAGGTCATCGCCAAGGAGCGCGAGCGGTTCATCGCTGGCTGCGTTGATAAGGGGCTGACCCGCCAGCAGGCCGAGCAGATTTTCGAGTTGATCGAGCGGTTTGCCGGCTACGGTTTCAACAAGAGCCACTCGACGCGCTATGCGTTCATCGCCTATCAGACGGCTTACATGAAGGCCCACTACCCCGTCGAATTCATGGCGGCCTTGCTGACCTATGAAATGGACAACACCGACAAGATCGTCGATTACATCGCCGAGAGCAACCAGATGGGGATTGAGGTCCTGGCGCCCGATATCAACGAAAGCGGTGTGGACTTCACGCCATTGTACGAAAGGGATGAACAGGGGAACAGGAAAA
>CAYZAH010000306.1:0-5620 GCA_964475805.1 uncultured Pirellulales bacterium
CTCAAGCCGAGCAACATCATGATCACGGCGGAGTATCGAGTCAAGGTGCTGGACTTCGGTCTTGCCAAGACCACGATTAACAAAAACACCGTCAACGAATCTATTGTTACTCAGGCGGGCCGGGTGATGGGCACACCGGCCTACATGAGCCCCGAACAGGCCCGTGGAAATCCTACGGATCGCCGGACGGATATCTGGTCGTTTGGTTGCTTGCTCTACGAGATGCTGACCGGTCGCTTGCCCTTCGAGGGAGAGACGACAACGGATATATTGGCCCGCATTATCGAGCGTGAGCCGGACTGGGATCTGCTGCCCCAAACCACCCCGGCGAATATTCGTGTGCTCTTGCGGCGCTGCTTAGCGAAAGACCCGCGCCGGCGCTTGCAACATATTGGTGACGCCGTGCTGGAAATTGACGAAACCCTGAATGTCCCTGCGGACAAACCCATCATTACCGAAGCACCGATTAAGGCAAGCCGTCGCCGGTGGTGGCCGGCAGTCGCATGTGGCATAATTGGTATCGCTATCGGTCTCATTATCGCGGGCGTTTTCTTGAAACGCTCGATCTCGCCTCGTTCCGAGCCGGGCCTGTTATCTCCTCAGCGATTTACCATCGAGCTGCCCGAAAATCAAGCCCTCGGATTCTATCAAGGTCCTTTCAGCAATCGCCAGTCGGCTTTTGCCCTCTCACCCGATGGCTCACGTCTTGTCTATGCGGCACGCGTGGGCACAACAACGCAGTTGTTCGAGCGTATCATAAACCGGTTCGAGGTCAGGCCAATTCCCGGCACGAATGGAGCCTCATCGCCCTTCTTCTCACCTGATGGCCAATCGGTGGGCTTTTTTGCGGAAACAGATTTGAAGGTCGTTTCGCTTCGAGGCGGAGAACCCGTTACTCTCTGTACCAACAGCGATCCGAGCGGTGCAAGCTGGGGTGCTGATGGGATGATCTACTTTTTCGTAAGAGAACAAGGACTCTCGCGCGTACGGGCGAACGCCGGCAACGTGGAAATTCTGGAGAGGGAATCCGAACCTATTAATGGTGCTTATCCCCAGGTCCTGCCGGGTAACAAGGCTGTGCTCTTTACTTTGGGTCATGACATCGGACTTTTTTCCTCGGAAACGATGGCGAAGAAAATCCTGGTCAAAAACGTTCATTTTGCTCGTTATATCCCTGCGGGCTACCTCGTCTACACAAGAGCGGGAGCTATCGAAGCCGTGGCTTTTGATTTGGATACACTTGAGGTAACCGGTCCTCGCATCCCGGTCCTTAAGCAAGTCTTATTAGACTCCTTGAGCGGCACGGCGCAGTTCGACGTCTCGAACAACGACTTGCTTGTTTATGCTCCGGGAGTTGACACCGCCAAGAGTATCCTATTATGGATCGATCGTCAAGGCAACGTCGAGCCATTGCCCATACCGGCACAAATCTATGGAACCTTTAGGCTCTCGCCCGATGGGAAGCAACTGGCGATAATTGTGCAAGAGCTTCAATCCGACGTGTATATCTACGATGTAGCCAAAGGTACAGGAACGAAGCTGACCATAGAAGGCAATAACTACTATCCGGTCTGGACGCGGGATGGCAAACGCGTTATATTCTCCCGCTACGAAGAAGCTCTGGGGCAGTGGCAAATTCTATGGGCACTCGCTGATGGAAGCGGTGAGCCTGAAGTTCTTTGTTCGAGCCAATCCAGGTTAGCCCCATGTTCGTTATCGTTCGACGGCAAGCTGTTGGCGCTTTATAAAGGAAATCATGACTTATGGACTTTGTCGCTTGAAGGCCGACATGAACTTGAGTCTCTTCGTGAGACGGAGTTTATGGAGGTCTTCCCGACGTTTTCTCCGGATGGGAAATGGATCGCTTACGCTTCCACAAGGGTTGGAAAAATGCAAATCTACGTCCGGCCCTATCCCGCCATGAATCCGGTATGGCAAATCTCGGTTGACTTGGGGGAAGAACCGGTCTGGTCGCCAAAAGGTGACGAGCTGTTCTATCGCAGCGGCGATAATAAATGGATGGTTGTATCCGTCTCAACGAAACCTGCATTCGAACATGGGACACCTCAGGTGCTCTTTGAAGGCCCTTATAGTAATGTTTCCGGTTTATCCTATGACGTTACACCTGATGGGCAGCGTCTTCTCGTTTTAAAGCCCCAGTATGATGATTCGCAAGTCAGGGAATTGCACGTCGTAACCCACTGGTTCGAGGAATTAAGGCGGCTTGCACCATCAGGAAAAGAGGGATAGTACTGTGTACTTAATTCCAAACTAAGCCGCCTCAAACTCGGTGACACTCATCCGCATACATTAAAATCATGGAATAATCCTATCGACCTTTACGAAACCTGGAGCAAACCGGAAAGAGCCAACGAGTGGCGAGCGAAACGGACGCAAATCAAAGATTTTAAGGAGTGATATGTCACCACTAAAACAGCCTGTATTTCATAACCAACAAATGGTCAGATTTCCCATCCCTTTCTAAAATGGCCGTGAATGACCGGCTCGACTTGGGGTGCGTTGGTTGACTTCATGTTGGGCCCGTCCCAGCGCAGTGTGGTGGCTGTTTGAATAGCAACTGCACCAAGCAGAACGATTTCGGTTAGGCGCGCGCCGTAGTCGAAGTTCGAGCTGGCCGGGGGACCGCCCTTGCACGCGTCAATCCAGTCGCGATGGTGGCCCTTCGAGCGTGGAATCGTCGCCGGAGGTTGTTGGTAGTCCCGCATCTTTTTCTCGGGAATGATCCGCGGAGAGCCACTCCAGATGCCCGACAAAATGGCGCCCTTATCGCCGACCAACAATGATCCCCCGTTCGGCGGGAGATTGCGCTCCGGCTCCAAGCAGTCCGGTCGGGGCGGGCGGATACCGCCGTCGTACCAGAACAGATCGACGGGCGGTTTGTTGCCACGCGCGGGGAATTTGTAGTGACACGTTGAGGCGATGGGAGTCGTCTCCTTGCTGAGCGGGGTCGAGCTGGCCTCTATGAGCGTCGGATGCTCCAGGTTCAGGGCCCATACGGCGGTGTCCAGCGTGTGACATCCGAAATTGCCGAGCTTGCCGTTGCCGAAATCCCACCAGTAATGCCAGGCCAAAGGCGCATAAGCGGGATGGTACGGTCGCTCCGGAGCGGGCCCCAGCCAGAGGTCCCAGTTCAATCCCTCCGGCACCGGCGGCGTCTCCTTGGGACGCTCGGTGAATTCCGGGATGCGATTCTCCCCCGCCCACACGTATACTTCGCGTATATCGCCGATGGCACCATCGCGAACCCATTCCACAGCCCGCCGGATATCGTCCGTGGAATGGCCCTGGTTGCCTAACTGCGTGGCAACTTTGGCTTCGCGCGCCGCTTGGGCGATTTTACGAGCTTCGTAGACGGAATGTGTTAGCGGCTTCTCGCAGTAGACACCCTTACCCTCGCGGATCGCCGCCATGCTGGCGACGGCGTGGATGTGGTTCGGCGCGGCGACGAGGACGGCGTCGATGTCCCGGCCGGACTTTTCCAGCATCGTGCGAAAGTCGAGATAGACTTTGCAGCCGTGATGAGATTCGGATTCGTTCCGGCGATAGTGCTCCTCGATCACCTCCATCGCGGGGCCTCGACCGCCGTTGTGGCGGTAGTAAAGATCGCTATTGTCCCAGAATTGGGCCGGGTCGCAGATCGCCGTGATCTTCACGTCACGGTGCGTCAGGAGCGTTTTGATATTGGTGATGCCCTGCCCGCCCGTGCCGATGACCGCGACGTTCAGTTGGTCGCTCGGGGGGATGTGATTCGATCCGCCCAGGACGTATCTGGGGACCAGACCGGCAACGGATAGGGCTGCCGATTTGGCAATGAACTGTCGACGATTTCCCGATGTCCATCGGGATTGCTCTTTACGCATCATTCGACCTCCTTCTCAAAAGAGAGCTATGTGTGCTATTCAATTTTCCGGCACCTCGGGGATAACCGGCGGGCTGATCGCGGGCAACCTCGGCGGCGCCACCTCTGAATGATCCACCAAGTATTGAAACATCAGATAGTCGACCAGCTCATGATAGGTATATCCGACCTGTCTGAGACAATGCTCCGCGTAGGTGTTTAAGAACTGTTCGACACCCCCGGCACCTTGAGTCGTGAGGACGTGGACGGCCGCTCTTTCCACTCGCGTCTGGGTGTTGAGAAACGCCGCTTCCGCAGGCTGAACCACGCGTTGAATATCCCGAACCGCGTCTTGATATCGTGTATGGTTCGCCAGGCTAAACACCAGCCGGAAGTTCCATTGCGTCTGGCTCCGATTGATCCGAGTATAATCAGGGGCCTGATCCCACGCATCCGGTAGATCGGTCACGCCCGCGTAGATGGGGACAAAGCAGCTCGTATAGGCTGGTCCGTAAGCAAACCACAGGCAGTTCCCAACCATGTCCGGCAGCCAGTCTCGTAGTTGTGCGACAATAACATATCCGCTGGTCGGTGTGCAAAGCGCTCGCTGTGGCTCGATGCCTAATAGATCGAATAGCTCCGTGGGTCCCCAGGGACGCGCCAACGGGTTCTTCTTACCCTGAGGATTAAACGCCGGCTGCTCCGTCAGATCGAACTTCGTTCCCTCGTAGCCGTCCCGCATCACGGCCATAAGTCGCTGGACGGTGAGCGGCTGATCCGGCTTTACGGAGAAAGGGTAGCGATCTACTTTGGGGTCGCCCGTGAATTTCAGTCCCAACGACGGGGCAACCAGACTCAAGGCCCGCCACTCCCGCAGCGAATTGGCGTTGCTGCCCGGATCACCATAAACGTCGTGCCATACGAAAGGCTCACCCCTTTTCCAGAATCCGAGCTCTTCCGCCAGAGAGTGGATGTTGATGGATGCCATGAACATCTCACGATCTTCCGTATCGACTTTGCCGATCCGGCTGCGATTAGTACAGCAGCCTACTTCCCCATCGCCGATGCGCTGGGCACACCAGACGCCGCCCGGTTTGCCGCTTTCGGGAGTCCATTGTTCACCCGGGCCGAAGATTTCCATAAGCCAGGCCTCTTTGTCGTCGGCGATCGGCAGAGCTACTCCGGCGTGCGGGGCGCGGTAGTACTGAAAGCCGTACTGCTCGACCATGGCGCCGATTATGCGAATGGCCTGCCGTGCAGTCTTGGCCCGCATGAGAGCGTTGGCTATTAACGAGGTTGTCCAGTGATTGCTGTTGGGGCCGACGACGCCGCGCGTACACGCCAACCCGGAGCGCATAGGCAGGAATTCTATGGCGATACTGAGACCGTGCCCGTTCATCCCGCCAGTAGTCATATTTTCGACATTACCAGCCAGAATGATGCTGCGATAGGTTTCTTCTACCGGCAGATAGCCCACAAGATCATAACCCTTACGCAGATTGGCCAGGTACTCCTGATGCGTCTTGGGCCTCGGGAGATTCCAATACATGGGGAGCTTCGTGCCTGGAGGATATTTTCGGGCAGGCATGACGTAAATCAAACCCATGATATCACCGTCACACGAGCTGCTCATCAAAACCGAACCATCCGATGTGGCCTCTTTGCCGACCAAAATAGTCGAACACGCGAAGGTTTCCTGAGGGAGCCGGCCGAGCAGTACTAAAAGCGCAATCAGGGCGACAACTTTTCCAAGTCTTTCAC
>CAYZAH010000307.1:0-5599 GCA_964475805.1 uncultured Pirellulales bacterium
AGGTTACGTGCGGAGTTGGCGGAGCGGAAGAAGATCGAAACTCAAGCAGCGAAGGTTGTCGCAGCGGCGCGGGCCGAAGCGGAAAAGCGGATCAAGTCCTATGCCGCAGCCGTCGCGGAGGCTCGGAAAGAGTTGAAGACCGAGACTGAAGCAAGGGTTCAGGCGCAATCCATAGCAGAGTCCGAGATGGCGGCCCGACGCGCGGCTGAGGAGAGAGCGAAAAAAGAAGCTGAGGTCAGAACGACTGCGGAACGGAAGCTGCAAGCTGAGACCGAGACGCGAAGCAAGACCGAGACGGAAGCCTTAGAGGCCATCTCAGCGGCGGAGGAAAAAGCGCACTCGTATGCCGTCGCTCTGAAAGAGATGGAGGAAAAACTCAAAGCCCAGGCCGAAGAGCGGGCCGAAGCACTGGCGAAAGCCGACGCGGAGACGCAGGCCAGGATAGCAGCGGAGAAGGAGTTGAAGGCCGAGTCCGAAGCCAGGTCCGAGGCACTACGGCAAATCCAAGCTCATGTCGAAGAAAAAGCCCTGGCGGAGTCGAAAGCCGAGTCCGAAGCGGCGGCCCGACGCCAAGCCGAACAGGAGACCAGCAAGGAGACCGAGGTCAAGGCCAGGCTCGAAGAGAAATTGCAGGCTCAGATACAGGCACAGCAGAGAATCGAGGCGGAGACGGCGAAGGCCGTCGCGGCGGCGCAGGAAAAGGCCGAGTCCTATGCGGTGACCTTCAGGGAGATGGAGGAAAGACTAAGAGGCCAGATCGAAGAACTTGCGAAAGCCCAGGCAAGAGCCGAAGCGGAGACCCAGGCCAGAATTGCAGCGGAACGGAAGCTCGAAGCCGAAATCGAAGCGAGGTCACAGGTACAGGAAGAGGCTCGGATTCGAGTTCGAGAAAAGGCCCAGGCGGACGAAAGAGCGGAGAGCCACGCCCGGTCGAGCGCTGAGGCCCAGGAGCAGGCGGGATTCTACCGCAAGGCGCTGGCCAAGGCACAGAGAAAGCTGGAGGCCCAGGCTCAGGAGCTTGCGCGAGTCAAAGCCAGGGCACAGGCCGAGGCCGAGCATACCGCTCGGGCCGAGCAGAGAATTCATGAAGAAGCCCAGGCAAGAGCACGGGCTGAGGAAGGACTTCGGGCCCAGATAGATGCGCACCGCCAAGTCGGAGAATCGGCTGCGAAATCTATCGCGGCGGCCAAAGCCGAGGTTCAAGAGCAGACAGAAGCCTCGCTCGCGGCGTTGAAGGAAGTGCAAGAGAAACTCGAAGCTGAGGCCAAAGCGAGGGCGCAGGCGGAATCCAAAGCCCAGGCCGAGGCGACGGCTCGACTCGAAGCCCAGCAGCAAGCTGAGAAAGAGGCCAAAGCGAGAACTCAGCTCGAAGAGGAGCTTCAAGCCGAGATAGCTGCGCGAAACAAGATCGAAGCGGAAGTTGAAGAGAGGACGTCCAGGGCGAAGGTGGAGGTGGAAGAAGACATAGAATCCTACGCGGCGGCCCTGAGAGATTCGGAAGAAAAACTGCGCGCCGAAGCACGGGAACGCACGAAGGCGGAATCGAAAGCGCAAGCCGAAGCCCAAGCCAGAGCGGAAATCGAAAAAGACTTGAAGGCTGAGATGGAAGCGAAGGTGAAAGCTCAACAGCAAGCTCAAGCCGAGGCACAGGAAAGGGCCAAGGCAGAGGAGAGACTGCGTTCGCAACTCGAAGTGCAGAGCCGGATCGAGACCGAAAGTGAACGAGCCATTGCGGCGGCGAAATCCGAGGCGAAAGAGAAAGAAGAATCTTATGCGGCGGCTTTGAGAGAGGCGGAGCAGAGAGTGAAAGTCGAGCTTGAGGAGCGAGCAAAGGCGCAGGCCAAAGCGGAGAGCGAGGCGGCTGCCAGGGCGGAATTGGAGAAGAAGGTGGAGGCCGCACTGGAGGCGAGAGCCAGGCTGGAGGAGAGGCTGCAGGCCGGGACGGCGGAGAAAACGCGAGTCGAAACCGAAGCCTCCGAGATTCTCGCGAAGGCCAAGGCGGACGCCGAGGAAAAAGTGCAATCGTATGCAGCGACTCTGGAGGAATTGCGGGAGAAGTTAAACTCAGCTATTGAAGCAAAAGCCGAAGCCGAGGCAATGGCCGCCGAACAAGCCCGATTTCGAGCCGAATTGGAAGAGGAATTGAAAGCCGAGACCGAAGCGCGTTCCAGGGCCCAGCAACAGGCGCAGATTCAATCGGAAAGAAGAGCCAAGGCTGAAGCCCTGGCGGAGTCCGAAGCGGCATCTCGCCTCGAAGCCGTGGACCGGGCCAGGGCGGAAGCTCAGGCAAGAGCCAGCGTCGAGCAGAGGCTTTGGGCTCTAACGGCTGAACAAGACGAAATGGAAGCAGCAACGACGGAATCGAATGATGGCTCGCATCTTGCAGTGCAGATCGCTACGTGCGAATGTTGCGGCCGAGAGGGCATCAAGGCAAGTGACTTAATCAAAATCGACTCCGGCCAGTTGTTCTGCCCCGATTGCCTGCGAGAACTGAGAGGCTGACGCTTTCACCACATCCAGTCCCCCGCTGCTATGCTATTCCGGCAACTCTTCGCTTGGCACGTAAGTTCACGTGCAATGAATGTGGTGGGGCAAGAATTGTCACCGGGCGGATTGCATAATAGCGCAGATTGTGGTAAATGGAAGGTCCCGGCGATATGGATTGGGGATTCCGGTTTGGGAGGCGGTGACGGTAGCCGCGTTTGGGGCGTGAACAATAGCAATCGAGACATAGCGTGAGTCGAATGAGAAACAGTGAGGCTATGAAGATAAGAACGATTCTTACCATTGCGTTTTTCTTGTTCGGCGCGGTTCCATCCTGTCTTTCTCAATCGCTCGACGCGATCACCCGGCCTCAACGCGGAAGGTCGATGAGGGCGTCCAGCGGGAATCCCTCGAACAACTCGGATTCCGCCAAATTCGCTATTGGCCAAACCAGGACCATCGCCCTGCTCGAAGGTCCCGGAAAGATCGCGCATATCTGGCTCGTACCTTCCTCGATGGATATTCGTTATCCGCGCGCGCTGGTCCTGCGCATCTACTGGGACGGAGCGGACGTCCCGTCCGTGGAAACGCCATTGGGCGACTTCTTTGCCGCCGGAAACGGAATGAGGGCCGTCGTCAACTCGCTTCCCGTCAAGGTTAGCTCCCACGGCAGAGGCTACAACTGTTACTGGCAAATGCCTTTCGCCAAAGAAGCAAAAGTCACGCTCAGTAATGAATCCGACAAGGAGCCGGCCTCCTGTTACTATCAAATCGACTGGGTTAAATTCAAAAAGAAACCCAGGAAGACGATGTACTTTCACGCCCGCTACCATCAGGAATACCCACCCGAAATCGGGAAGCCGTACACCGTCTTCATCGGAAAAGGAAAAGGCCATTACGTAGGGACCGTGCTGTCTTCTCAGAATGCTATCGGTCACTGGTTCGGGGAAGGAGACGATTTCTTCTATATCGACGGAGAAGAGACGCCTTCGATCGTCGGCACCGGGACGGAGGATTACTTCAGCGAGGCCTGGAACATGCGGGTACATTCGGGCTTGTTTAGCGGTTGTACGATCTTCGAGCCTCGCGCCCCCGACGCACGCATTACGGCTTACCGCTGGCACATTGCCGATCCGATCATTTTCAACAAGTCGCTCAAGTTCGAGCTTGAACGGACGGGATTCATCGTGGATTCCAATGGAGAAGTGCTCGATCCCAACGAGCCGACCGGCCCGCGGCCGGACTACTGGTCCAGCGTCTCGTACTGGTACCAGGACACGATCGCCAAGCCGTGGTGCGAGTTCCCCCCTTACAAAGACAGGGTCAATCCGGAGATCGTGCTCCACTTGCCACAGGTCGTCAATACGATCAAGCACTCGGATGGCGTCGAACTGCGAGTCAATCCGTACAATCGCGCCACCTATACCAAACCCTGGTTCCAGGCGATCAACGAGGGCGTTGGCGGCTGGATCGAGATTCCTTTCGAGATCAAAGAAAAGGGCCGGTATTCTATGTCACTGTTCCAACACCTCCGCGAGGACAACGGGATATGGAAGGTGTATATCGACAACAAGGATATCTACGAAGCGGGGGAATCTCAGATCGCCGGCGGCTATCGCGTGAGCCTGGTCAACCAGTTGCCTCCCGAACAGATCAACAAGACGCTGGATTTCTTCAACGTTTACCGCAAGGATGAGCATGAGGATTACATTTACGGCCAAAGACGGGAAAGAAAAATCGGACTGTTCATTTTCGAACCGGGCGTGCACACGCTCCGGCTGGTTTGCGTCGGCTCCAACCCGCTTTCCTTCGACCCGGAAACGGGCAAACTCCGTTACAATCTGTCGGCGGACGTGCTGTCTTTACGAAAGCTTCCATTCGGCCCGCCGGAAAGAGCTGAAAGAACAAGAAAACCATAGAGAGTTTCGTGTCATAAGATGAACCGTGGGAGAACGAAATGATAAGGATGGTTCGGCCACATCTCTGTGCTGCATGTCTGTTGTTGTCGGTCATTTCTGGAATGGCTCTTGCCAGGGCGAATGCGCCGCTTATTGGGGAAAGCGAAAAAGTCTATACTCTGGCTCCTGAAAACACGGAGATCAGAGGTTTGGCTTTCGATGACATTTCTCCGGAGGCGCCGCGATTGTTCGTACTGGATCACTCGGGCAAGATATTCGTCTACAAGCTCAACCAGAGTATAGAAAACAACATCGACGAGCTAACGCTGCTCGATACCTACAACCTTCCGAAGGAAGGGAACGCTCCGCTCAAGGGCCCTCGCGGGTTGGCCTTTGTCCTGGACGACGAACAGCCCATTTTTTATTTCCTGAACTGGGACAATTCCGTGAAGGAGGTTAAGTCGCAACTCTGGCGTTGCGATTTTGAGAATAAGGTTTTTACGGAAGTCAATCTCGCGTTGTACCCGTTTCGAATCGGAGAGAGAGAAGTCTTAGACCTCACCATCGACAATGGGAAGATTCTGATCTGCTTCGACGCCTCGGGCTACAAGGATAACGATCTGCGCGTCTCTCGCGGGATCATCCAGTTGAGGTGGAACCAGGGCTACGATGGAAAGCTCGAATTCATCAAACACATGCCCGATTCCGGGGAATATACGTCACGCGGCTTAGCCGTGATGGAATTCGAAGGGGCGCGGTACTTATGGGCCACGGCGGGCAGTGACTATATTTATTCGGCGGAGGCACGGACGGGACGCGGACTTTTCCATTTCGAGAGGCCGAAATCAACGGACGCGAAGCAGCCGCTCTGGGGCCTGGCGTTTGGCAACGGCGAACTCTGGGTGCCGGAGGGTGTCGCCGGACCCGACCGCGTCCACCGCGTGAACGTGATGAAGAATCCGGATGCTTCGAATATCGGCCCGCGAAAGCTCCGTCATCTGACGATGACGATTGAAGCCCGGCCCGAGAAGGATTGCCCGAATCCCGGAGCGGTGTATCACTACTATTCCAGGCCGTATCCTCACGAGGTGATGCCGAATCAGGGAACGTGGCCGGAAACGGAGAAGGTCACGGACGTCTCCGACGTGCCGAATGCGACGATCAAACCTTTTGTCTACGATCCCGCCGGCGATAAATCCAGCCGACAATATATGAGC
>CAYZAH010000308.1:0-5593 GCA_964475805.1 uncultured Pirellulales bacterium
TATTTGGCACCGCCGGCCGCCCATGAAACGTTTGAAGCCGTCCTCGTGG
Source organism: uncultured Pirellulales bacterium (assembly GCA_964475805.1). Lineage (GTDB taxonomy): Bacteria > Planctomycetota > Phycisphaerae > Sedimentisphaerales > Anaerobacaceae > JAFGTG01. The sequence continues at coordinate 50 of CAYZAH010000308.1, forward strand.
AAAACCTCTCGCAAAGCCGGGTCGTTTCCCTGAATGTCTCCGACGAAGGACCCACCGTGCCTAAGGCAATCGCCAATTCTTTCGCAATTCTAAATGCGTACGACCACATCCCGTGGCTTCTTGAGCAAACCGACGTAGACTTCGACGTGAACCGAACAAAACTGGTACCTCTTCTTTCGGGAAACAAAGCCATCGGCGGCATTGCTTTCGAGCTTCACTATCCGGGTGACGACAAGCTTTTCGAGGACAAGTTCAGAACCTCCGCTTCCATCGCGGCAGTCGTGCTTGACATGGCCTTGGCACAGGAAGGACACCAGTATTTTGCGGAGCGCTTTGCCCGGCTTATCTCAAAGCCGTTGGAGGCGGCGCCTCCGGCACCGCAGCCAGAGAGGCCGGAGGACACACCTATACATCGGGCGGAGGATTCGCTGAACGCCTTAGCGGAAATGGCGGCGGGTGCGGCCCACGAACTGAACAATCCATTAGCGGTGATTTCTGGAAGGGCGCAACTGCTTGCCGAAGCCCAAAGTGACCAGGAAACAAAGGAAATCCTGAGGCAAATCTACGAAAATGCCCGCGAAGCGTCGGGGATCATCGAGGACCTGATGAGCTTTGCGGAACCGCCGAAGCCGAGGGTGGCCGCGACAAACGTCCGTAAGATGCTGGACGAAGCCGTCCAGTTAACGAGCCGCAAAACCAACCGGGAAAATCTGGATGTCCACGTCCAGGCTGCGGAGGAGGTTGGCGACGTCCTTGTGGACTCTGCCCAGATTGTCTCAGCCCTGGCGAACGTGATATCCAACGGCGTCGAATCCTACGGTACCCAACCCGGTCCTATCGAGATTGCCGGCGAAGTCGTCGAGTCGGGTGAAATGGTGAAGCTCACGATCAAAGACTCCGGCTGTGGAATGGATGCCGAGACATTGAAGAAAGCGACCCAGCCCTTCTTTTCAGCAAAAGTCGCCGGACGCAAGCGAGGAATGGGTCTGGCTTACGCCGCGCGCTTTATCCAACTTAACAAAGGCATCCTGACGATCACCAGCGAACCCGGCAATGGAACCTGCGTGACCATCTATCTGCCCCGCACGTAGCCTCTAAAATAAGAATAAGGGACAGCGACATGACCGTTGCCCCTTATTCTCTGAAGGAGGAGGATGTGTTTCATTTTCTTGTACGGCCGATACAAATATTTGTTCATTATCGGTTCGGAGTGTGGTTGGAATGCACAATTTCCAGCCTAAATGGATCAACTTAATACATAGTAATGCAGTAGGATTATAAGGCTGCGATGAGTCTCGCGTGGATCGGCGCGATCAATCGCTGATGAAGTTACAGATGATCCAATGCCCCGCCCCTTAGTCGTTCTGGTTGTCTGGAAGGATTTCCAGTCCGATTAATGTCACGTCATCAACTCTCGCCGGATCAATTTCTTGAGTCTGAAAGAGTGTGGTAAGAGAATCAACCATATCGCCAATAGGCAGATCTTCGAGTCTGTGAAATTCTTCGTTGAAGTCGAATCCGCCGTTGTCGTCGAATTGGCCTAAGAAAGGCTCCGCCCCGTCGGAGTAGACCAACAGCTTGTCGCCGGGCTGGAGCTGGACGGTTCGTTGAATGTATTCGCCTTGCTCGAAGATCCCCAGCAGCGAGCCTCGTGCTTCCAGTTGTTCCAGCGGCTCGCCTTTCCGCAGCAGGATCGGATAAGGATGTCCCGCCCGCGCGTACGTAAGCTGGAGCGTCTGTGTGTTCAGGAGACCGTAGCAACAAGTGGCAAACTGGTAGCCGGATAGTTCTTGCGCCGCCATCCGCAGATTCAGATTCTTCACGACTTCCGCCGGAGAAAAAACCCGGTAGTCATTCCCGATGGTCTCTCGCATGACGAGAGCTTGTTTGAGAAAGATCGTCAAGAGAGCCGCCGGCATCCCATGCCCGACAACATCAGCCACATAGAATCCGATGTGCTGCTCATCAACGCGAACAATATCGTAGATATCGCCGGAAACCCATTCCGCCGGCAGAAAGACGGTTGCCCAGCGTACCTGGTCGCTCTGGGGCAGATGGGCAGGCAGGAAGTCCTGTTGAACCAGACCCGCCAAACGAAGCTGTTCCGTCAGGTTGTCCGCTAATGCTTTAGTCATATTGAGTTGCTCCTTGAGTTGCTCGGCCAGTGTACTCTTGTGAACTCCATGCACTCGTCTGGGTGGAATCGCGGACTCGATCAGTGCTCCGCAATTGCCTTTGCGGTACGCCAGGTTTACGCTTACCCTGGTCCACAACTCGTCGATGGAGATCTCTTTTCCCGCAGCGCCAACAGCTAAGCGGGCACCGGCCGGAGATTGCCAAGGACTTTTGGCGCGAAGGTACGCCCAGTTCGTAAGCTGAATCACGCCGATATGCTCTCTTTCGAACCTCTCGATGATCCGGGTCAATGTCTGTCGCGATCCCTCCGAGTCTTTGACGTCGATAATAGCGGTCCCGACCAAATCAAGGCTGTCACAGACGTCCGCAAACCGACCGAGAGGAAGAACGCGACACGAGAGCTTCTTCAGCCTCATGAGCCGCTCTATTTCGGGAGGTACACGACCCTGATCGGTTAGATACAGGACATCAATGAAGCCGCCCAGCACCTCAACAACGTTCAATGATCCTGTGCTGTCCATCCCGTCAAATTCTCCAGCCGCTTTATCAGACGTTTGGCACGTACAACCCGTGCCGCCGGCGTGGCGCGGCCATAACACGAGCACACGTTAATTTCGGCTCGTTGGGGGAGGCACTTTTCATTTTTCCGCCTTTTTGACGTGATGGAGCGAAAGGAAACAACGCCGGATTAGCGTATGGCGAACGGATGTGGGGACGCCCAGATAACCTGGTATCCTGATATCCACTCTCTGATACCCCGGTCACCTGATGTCCTGGCACCCGTCAGCCGGCGAAAATAGCTGAACCGATGCGCAGGATGGTGGCACCCTCTTCGATGGCAACCTCGTAGTCCGAACTCATCCCCATGCTCAGCTCGGTAAAGTGCGGACCGACGATCTTCTCGCCGCGCATCTCGACGAACAGCTCCCGGGTCCGAACGAAGCAAGCGCGAACAACGTCCTTATTATGGGTCAGAGGCGCCATCGTCATCAGACCGGCGAGCTGCAAATGCGGGAGCGTCTCGATCTGCTCGGCCAGATGCGTGGCTGCACCGACGGGAACGCCGTATTTCTGCGGCTCGTCGGAGGCATTGACCTGTAACAGCACGCGCGGCTGCACGTTCAACTTCGATCCCGCCGCGTTGATCTCTTCGGCCAGGCGAAGTGTATCCACTGAATGGATCAGAGAGGCGATGGGTAAGACTTGACGGACTTTGTTCCGCTGCAGGTGACCGATCATGTGCCAATTGATGCTTGGTGTCATCGTCGAGGAACTGTCGGATTCCACCAGAAACTCGGCAACCTGAGTCGAGACTTTCTTCAGTTGCTGGACCCGATTCTCACCCAGATCGGTCATGCCCAGGTCGAGGACCTCCTTGATCGCCTCTATCGTGGCGGACTTGGTGACAACGATGAGCTTGATCTCGTCCGGCTCTCTGTTGACACGCGCACAGGCAGAGTTAACGGTGTCTTTGACACGCTTTATTCTCTCAGAAATCTTCGACATAAGAAAATCATTGAAGACAAAGATTCAAAATCCGTTTTGCAACTGCACGAGAACACACATAGGATACCCATAAATATCAATGTGTGAAGGCTTTTGCCAGTCAAAAAACTTCCGACATGACTTTTAGTTATGTTCGCAAAATACCGGCCGGAGCTTCGCAAGACGAGAGTTTTCCCGGACGGATCGGTTTTCCCAACGCTGAGGAGGACTAAGTAATTGCTCCAGCACGCCTTATCGTATAAGTCCGGCTGAACACCCCCGCCAAAAAAAACGCGAAAAAGGTAATTTTATTCTTGTATCTTCAACCCCTAACGTGTATAATAATAACACTGAGGGCATGGGGTGGAGGTTACCCCCTGCAATTTTTGCCGTTCTTTTGCGTTTTGCGTTTGACAGCTTTACTGGGAGGCGTTAATTTCCATTCGGACTTATGCTGCGTTTAGCAGCAGATAGACCTCGGCGAGGCAGTGTGGTCCACCGGTCTCCCCCCCAGCCGGTCCCACCACCTCGCCCCTTTTTATGCGCTCATTTCCCGACCTCGTGACACGTGCCCTGTCCCCGGTGACTGCGCGAGCCTGTTCCCTATCCACGAACCTGGACAATAACCCTTCGGCTGCGCGGGCCGTCGAACTCGCAGAAGAAGATCCCTTGCCAGGTCCCAAGAACGAGAGACTTGTCCCTGATCAGGACGCGCTCGCTGCACCCGACGAGCGAGCTTTTGCAGTGGGAGTCGGAATTGCCCTCGGAATGTCGGTAGCCCGAACGATGCTGGGGCATCAGCTCGTTCAGCGTTAGAAGGATGTCGTGCGGAACGGAGGGGTCGGCGTTCTCATTGATGGTGATCGCCGCCGTGGTATGGGGACAAAAGACAACGGCTTCGCCGTCACTAATACCGGATTGTCTGACGATCGCATCCACCTGGCTGGTGATATCGATCATCTGGCTCCGGCTTCGCGTACTGATCCGAAAATCTTCCTGAACTATCTTCATGACTACACCTTTTCGTCATTCCCACGAAGGGGATTGTTGCCAAAGAGATTGCTTCGCCGCCTCGCTCCTCGCAATGACAAACGCGACGTTTACATGTCATTGCGAGGCCTATGAAATAGGCCGTGGCAATCTCAGACGCCCAATTGCAGCGTTCAGCAACAAGTCCGGAAGTGGGAACCCGTCCTTTTCTGCAAGTTCTGGGACCATCATCCTACATCTGCTCGACCACGTCGATACCCAGGAGTTCGTGCAGGCCGTGCTTGATTGTTTTGGCGGTTAAGTCGCAGAGCAGAAGCCGCGTCGGTCTCTTGTCCGGTCCGGCCACCAAAACCGGACAGTTCGTATAAAACACGCTGAATTTCTGGGCCAGTTCGTAGAGATAGGCGGTCAAGTAATTCGGCCTGTAATCGGCGGCCGCGGCCTGTATCGCTTCGCCATAACGAATCAGATACTTCGCCAGATCCAACTCCGCCGGCTCCGTCAGATTCAGGGCTTGCACGTCGGCCAGTTCCGCCTCGATATTTACGTCTTTGCTCTGGGCCTTTCGCTCAATCGACTTTATCCGAGCATAGGCGTATTGCATATACGGAGCGGTATTGCCGTCCATCGCCAGCATCTTATTGAAGCTGAACACGTAGTCGCTCGTGCGGTTATTGGAGTAGTCCGCGTACTTGACCGCACCGATACCGACGGCCTTAGCGATTTCCTTCTTCTTCTCCGGCGGAAGCTCGGGATTCTTCTCTTCGACAACGGACATAGCACGCTCCACCGCCTCGTCGAGAAGCTCCTTCAGCTTCACATTCTCGCCCGACCGCGTCTTGAGCGGCGAGCCATCCTCACCCAAAACACTGCCGAACATCACGTGCGTAAGCTCGATTGTATCATCCACCCACCCCGCCATCCGCGCGACGG
>CAYZAH010000309.1:0-5590 GCA_964475805.1 uncultured Pirellulales bacterium
GATAAATTGCGTGAAGAGCTCGAAGATATGACGGGTCGGGCCATTAACGTGAACGTGATCGAAATCAAGGAGCCGGACCTTAACGCGGCTCTGGTCGCCGACGGCATCGCCGAGCAGCTAAGTAAACGGGCATCGTTCAGACGTACAATGAAACAGTTTTGCGAGACGGCGATGAATGCCGGGGCAAAAGGAGTCAAGGTCATCTGTGCAGGCCGCCTGGCGGGTTCGGAAATGGCCAGGAAGGAAACGCAGAAGCTTGGTAGTATTCCCTTGCACACGCTGGATGCCAACGTGGACTATGCCGTGAAAACGGCGAGAACGACGTATGGAGCAATTGGTGTTAAGGTATGGATTTACAAAGGCAAGTTCGGTGAAGAGGTGGCGCAGGATTTCCAGCGTCGCCGACGTCGCCCGCCCAGGCGAATTAGTCCGATGGAAAGAGGCCGTGCGGGCGGCCCCGGACCGGGCTCACAAAGACCGAGTTCAGGCGTTGAACGCAGCGGCTCGTCGCCGGCACAAGCACAGCAGAGTCAGCCGGGTGAGACGGCTCCAAGTTGACGATCTTTATGGGCAGTGGGTGTTGGTGAAGTTTGTAGGTTTTACAAGGGTCTGAAACAATGGCAATGATGCCGAAAAGAGTGAAGTACCGCAAGAGCCAACGCGGCAAGATGAAAGGTAACGCGCTAAGGTGCAACTACGTCGCGTTTGGGGAATATGGCTTGCAGGCTTTGGAGACCAGTTGGATTACGGCTCGGAACATCGAAGCCGGGCGAGTGGCCGCGACTCATTTTCTGCATCGTGAGGGCAAGGTCTATATCAGGTTATTTCCGCACAAGCCCGTTAGCTCAAAGCCTCTTGAAACGCGTATGGGTAAGGGTAAGGGCGAGCCTGAATTTTGGGTAGCGCGCGTTAAACCGGGCCAGGTGTGTTTTGAAATTGGCGGCGTCACTGAAGACGTGGCCAAGCAGGCCTTAGTTAGGGTCGCGCATAAAATGCCGATTAAGTGCAGGTTTGTCAGGCGAAGGCACTCGTTATAAAAAGGAAACCGTCGAATGAAAGCGCAGCATTACCGAGAAATGAGCGGCGATGAGCTCGAAGGAAAGCTGGAGGAGCTCGAAAGACACCTGTTCGATTTGCGCTCGCAGGCGGTAACGGAGAAACTGGAAAACTCGAAGGCGGTCATCAACGTCAGACGCGATATCGCCAGAGTCAAGACGATCATGCGCCAGGCCTCATTGGGGTCCGCATCTAAGTGATCGTCGGCCGGAAAGCAAAAATGCAAGATCAAAAGCTAAAAACTCTGACCGGTGTTGTGACAAAGAACAGTGGCGACAAGAGCGTCAAGGTGGCCATTGACTACAAGGTCAGACATCCAAAGTATGGCAAGTACATCAGGCGCAGGACAAAGCTGTCCGTTCATGATGAGCTTAATCAGAGCGGCGTTGGCGACGTTATCGAGATAGCTGAATGCAGGCCCCGCAGCAAAACAAAGAGTTGGCGTCTTGTGAAGGTATTGAAGAAAGCGGTCGGGGCGTAGATCGAGACAGGAAGAAGATGGTTCAGCAGTAGACAATGTTGGATATCGCCGACAATTCGGGTGTCAAGTCGGCGTTGTGTATCAAGGTGCTCGGCAGAGGTGGTTCTCGGGGCAAGTTTACCCGGCCCGTCGCTGGGGTCGGGGACGTTGTCTGCGTGGCGATCAAGAAATCGTTGCCCAGTTGCCAGTTGGACGACAAGAAGGTACATAAGTGTGTCATTATTCGTACCAAGAGTCCCGTCAAACGCACGGATGGAAGTTACGTGCGGTTCGACAGCAACGCAGCCGTTATGATTGATAACGACGGCAATCCGATCGGCACGCGAATCTTCGGCGCCGTGGCACGAGAGCTTCGCGAGAAGAACTATATGAAGATTATTTCGCTGGCGGGTGAGGTTGTCTGACGATCGGATGTGCAAAGTAGAGTTTTCGGCAGATAGGTGACAAGAGAAACGATCTTATGGCTGTGCACGTAAAAAAAGGTGATATGGTAGAAATAATTACCGGGGACCATAAGGGAGCCACCGGCAGGGTGTTGCGGGTGATACCCGAGAAGAACCGCGTTGTTGTTCAAGGGCACAACATCGTCAAGAAGCACGTTCGGCCGTCGCGGAAGAATCCACAGGGCGGTCGGATCAACGTGGAGCAGCCGCTTCATATGAGCAATGTGTTGCCGGTAAGTCCGAAGACCTCGAAGGGCAGCCGGGTCCGCTATCGAGTGGATCAACGTGGCGGCAAAAAGCGCCTGGCGGTGGACGGTACGGAAATCGGAGTGGTTAGAAAATCAGAGTAGCCTTGTGTTGGGCGGAAAGATAGAGACGTTAGACAATAGGTGTAAAAAAACGTCATGGTTCGTTTAAGAGACCTGTATAATTCAAAAGTAGTCCCGGAGTTGATCAAGGAATTCGACTACAAGAATCCTATGGCCGTGCCGCGAATGGAGAAGGTTGTGATTTCGATGGGTATCGGCAAGGCAAGCCAGGATAAGAAGTTTCTGGAGTCAGCCAAGAAGGACTTAACGATGATCGCCGGCCAGATGCCGCTGGTCTGCAAAGCGAAGAAGAGCGTGTCCAATTTCAAGGTTCGCGAAGGGATGGAAACCGGATTGAAGGTGACCGTTCGCGGCGTGAGAATGTACGAGTTCATGGATCGGCTCATCAGCCTTGCGATCCCGCGGGTCAGGGACTTTCGCGGTCTGAAGGAAAACAGCTTCGACGGCCGAGGGAATTACTCGATGGGGCTGGCCGAGCAGAGTGTGTTTCCGGAGATCAACCCGGCTAAGGTGGAATCGCAGCAGGGGATGAACATAACGTTCGTGACGACGGCAAGAACCGATGAGGAAGCCAAGAAGATGCTTCAACTGTTTGGTATGCCGTTCAGAAGGCCCGAGGTCTGAATCGCCGGGCAAGTAGAAATGTAAACGGAGCGTGTGGATGTCAACCAAAGCGCTGGAAAACAAAGCAGCAAAGAAGCCAAAATACCGTGTAAGGCAGTATACGCGTTGTCAGCTCTGCGGCAGGGCCAGAGCAGTGTATCGCAAGTTCAAAATCTGCCGGATCTGTTTCCGAACGTTGGCCAACGAAGGAAAGATACCGGGGGTGAGAAAGGCCAGTTGGTAAGAAGCGGGAATACGAGATATATGCTGCAGTGCTGCTGGATGGTTTGCAGAAGACGATAGGTGGAATAGAGACAAGAGATAATGAGCCTAAGTGATCCCATAGCTGATATGCTAACGAGAATTCGCAACGCGGCGCGAATCAACAAGGAGCAGGTCATCATCAAGGCGTCCAAGATTTGCGAGGGCATCGCCGGCGTTCTGAAGGAAGAAGGCTATATCAACGATTATGACCGCATCGACGACGGCAAGCAGGGAGTACTGAGGATTACGCTCAAGTACGACCAGGACGGCCGTTCGATTATCAACGAGATACGAAGGACGAGTAAGCCGGGTTGTCGAGTTTACTCCGCCGTCGATGATCTGCCACACGTTCTGGCCGGCATGGGCATAGCGATCGTTTCGACAAGCAAAGGTGTAATGAGTGACAAGAACTGCCGCCAGGCGAACGTGGGCGGCGAAATACTGTGTACGGTTAGCTGATGAGTCGTATCGGAAAAAAACCAATCGTGATTCCCGGCGGCGTCAAAGTCGAGCAGAAGGGTCTGTCCATCAACGTGGAAGGCCCGCTTGGTAAACTCCATTTGGACTGTAGTCCACGGATTAAAGTTCGAGTCGAAGGTTCCGAGGGGAAAATCTTTGTCGAGAATGACCGGCCGCAGGATCGCCGGAACAAGCAACTGCACGGTACGATGCGTGCGCTGATTGCCAACATGGTTACTGGCGTCAGCAAGGGCTTCGAGAAGAAGATGGAAATCTACGGCACAGGCTACAGCGTCAAAGAGCAGGGCGGCAAGCTGGCTCTTCAGATCGGTTTTAGCCACCCGATGGAACGCGCCGTACCCAAGGGCCTGAAGGTGACCATCGAAACCGCGGCGACGCGAGGAAACGACGTTCCCGCGCGGTTCACCCTTTCGGGGATTGACAAGAGGCTGCTGGGGCAGTTCGCAGCGGATATTCGCAAATTGAGACCGCCGGAACCGTACAAAGGAAAAGGTGTACGTTATGCCGATGAGCAGGTACGGCGCAAAGTCGGCAAGGCTTTCGCATCCGGAGCGGCATAGAAATTTAGTGTCAGGAATTAAGCATTGAAAACCCAGAAGGAAAGTAAAGCGGTTCTTCGGCGCAGGCATCACGTCCGGAAAAAGGTCTTTGGCACGCCGGACAGGCCGAGACTGTCTGTGTTTCGCTCGAACAGGCATATTTACGCACAGATTATCGACGACACGGCGGGAGCGACCCTGGCATCGGCAAGTACGAAATCCAAAAGCTTGCCGGACAAGCTACCTAATGCCGGAAACAGAAAGGCCGCCGAAATGATAGGCGAGGCGATTGCCAAGCAGGCGCTTGGAGTCGGTATTAAGTGTGTTTGTTTCGATAGAAATCGATACAAGTTTCATGGCAGAGTCAAGGCACTTGCTGAAGCAGCGAGGAAAGCCGGGCTGGTCTTTTGAAAAAGACGAACACTAAGATCCGGAGACAAAGTTGGCATTAGAACCTGAAAATCCTGTTGAAGGCAATATCCCTGAAGAGAATGCTGCACCGATGCCGCGAGCTTCGGATGGGATGCGTGTGTCGGACCAGGAAGAGAGGCCGTTGGAAGACACGGTTGTGAAGATCTTTCGTTGCTCCAAAGTTGTCAAGGGTGGACGGCGATTTAGCTTCGCGGCGTTGGTTGTCGTAGGTGATCGCGCGGGTACCGTGGGGGTCGGCTACGGCAAGGCAAACGAGGTTCCCAGATCGGTCGAGAAAGCAGTGAAGGACGCCAAGAAATCGCTGCACAGGATCGCTTTGACGGACCGCACGATCCCGCACAGCGTGGACGGCAAATACCGAGCGACAAAGATCGCGTTAGTTCCGGCCAGCCCGGGTACGGGCGTAATCGCTGGTTCGAGCGCACGGGCGGTTCTTGAATATGCGGGTGTACAGGACGTACTTACAAAGGTTTACGGAAGCACTTCGGCTAAGAACGTTGTAAAGGCAACGCTGGACGGATTGCTGAAGCTACGCAACAAAGAATTGGTCGAATCGCTTCGCGGGGTGGCGGTCGACGTTTGACGATGAGCGATCGATATTTGGGTAATTTCAATGTTGAATCATGAAATAACTTCCGTTGTGGGTGGACATAAGCGTCGTCGCCGGGTCGGCAGGGGCACGGGCAGCGGACGCGGCAAGACTTGTGGCCGGGGCCATAAGGGCGCCGGTAGCAGGGCCGGGTCAACGGCGATCAGTCTTTCCGAGGGCGGACAGATGCCCTTATTTCGTCGGCTGCCTAAACGCGGTTTCAGTAACCGGCAATTCGCCGTCCGTTGCGAAATTGTCAACGTCTGCCAACTGGAGAGGTTCGAGGACGGAGCCACGGTGGGGACGGAGCAGTTGTCCGACGCCGGGCTGATTGACAGCGCGAAAAGCAGGGTCAAGATCCTCGGCAATGGAGA
>CAYZAH010000310.1:0-5586 GCA_964475805.1 uncultured Pirellulales bacterium
TTTTTCTCGTTGTCTTTCTCGCCGAAATGGAGTTCAGCGACGCGATTCTTGCTTTCGATGTGCATGGAACACGCGTATTCGATCTGGAGCGCTGGGGCGTCAGAGGGTGCAGGCCCGACCTCAGCCTCGATGGCCGGCGGATGACCTGGGGCCAGACGGATTGGGACCTGTGCGTCGGCGACGTTGAGTTGGGAACCGGAGCGCCTCGAGTCACAAATATACACAAGATCGTCCAGTGCCCGCGCTCGGCGAAGGTCTATCACGTTGATTTTTCGCCGGACGGCAAGTATATTGCCTTTAGCTACGGCCCGGCCACGGGAGGCCAGCAGGTCGGCGGCAAAGCCAAAGGCTGGGACATCTGCGTTACCAACTTATCTGGAAAATGGATGAAGATCACGACAGACGGCCGGCACAATAAGGAACCGGATTGGGTGCCGATTCCACCGGCGAGTCCTTAGAGAAAGGAAACGATATGAGACGTGAGAGTTACATCGCAAGAAATGGCTTGTTCAATTGCACAACTTCTGCCTTTCTAACCCTTCTGCTGGCCTTGGGTACGGCCAATCAAGCCCTCGGTGAGTCAGAGCAAGCGGGCCACAGGGAAACCCCATACCCGCGGACGGCCTTGAACCTCAGTGAAATTCCTTTCAAGATTGTTCACGAGACTTTGCGTACAACAAACGGCAAGGAGAACTGGGAGCTGGTTCTGATGAACGCCGACGGCTCCAACGCCGTGAATCTAACGAAGACAGCCGACGTTGACGAAATGTATCCCCATGCGTCGCCAGATGGCACGAAGATATGCTTTGTTGCCGACGAGATGATCGGGGGGCGGAAGATCCGAAACGTCTACTACATGAACCTTGATGGAACCGGACGAGTCAAGGTCGCCGACAATGCCCGCCAGGCGTGTTGGAGCCCCGACAGCAAAATGATTGCCTATCTCAAGGGAGAATTCGAGCGCTACAACGCTAAGGATTTTGCGACCAAAGGTATTTTCTTCTACGATCTGAAAAGCCGTAAACACACCCAGCATGTGAACAAGAAGCTGGAACACCTGTACAACATCTGCTGGACGCCCGACGGCAACTGGTTCCTGGCGACCGTCCACGGCGGAATGGGTTTCAGACACGCTATCCTGGCCATCGAAGCCCACGGAACCGGCGTGTTCGATTTGACAAAGTATGGAGTAACCGGTTGCAGACCTGACTGCAACTTCAACGAGCAGCGAATCACGTGGGGTGCGACTGACTGGGATTTGTGCCTGGGCAAGCTCGATCTGACGTCTTCGACGCCGAAAGTGACGGATGTCCATAAGTTTGTCAAATGCGAGAAGGAATGTGAAGTCTACCACGTGGACTTCTCGCCCGACGGCAAGTACATCGCGTTCAGCTACGGCCCCGAGGCCGACGAACAGGTGGCCGGCAAGGCGCCGGGTTGGAACATCTGCGTGACCGATCTGGCCGGAAAATGGGTACAGGTCACGACCGACGGAAACCACAACAAAGAACCAGACTGGGTTCCGATTCGTGCGTCGAGCCGATAATCGCCGGGCGAGCTATGGAAGGAGTCAAGCTGATGTCGATGCGAACGGTTAGAACAATAACAATTGCTTTCCTTTCTGTCATCCCGTTGATCTTGTTCGGTTGCCGGCGTTCCGATGAAACGACGAACGAACCACACGTCATCACGACCAAGAGCGGCGTCCAGATGATCGCCATCCCAGGCGGTTGGTTCGAGATGGGAAACGAGGGCGGCAACCCCGACGAATCACCCGTTCACAGAGTTCACCTGAGTGCCTTCTGGATGGACCGATACGAGGTCGTACAGGACGAATTCAAAAAGCATCAGATCTCCGATCCGTCTCACTTCAAGAATCCGAAGAACCCACTGGAACAAATCAACTGGACGGACGCTGCGACTTATTGCAACGAGCGCTCTCTCTCCGAGGGGCTTGAACCGTGCTACAACGAAGAGACCTGGAAGTGCAATTTCGACGCAAACGGATACAGACTGCCCACCGAGGCCGAATGGGAATATGCGTGTCGAGCCGGAACGAACACGGAATATAGCTTCGGAAACAACGTCGGGCAACTCAAAGACTATGCGTGGTTCACCGACGATTCATCGGGAAAGACTCACCCCGTGGGCCAGAAGCAAGCGAATCCCTGGGGACTCTATGACATGTATGGTAACGTGTCCGAGTGGTGCAATGATCTATATGCCGCGGATTACTACAAACACTCCCCTGAGGCAAACCCGCGCGGCCCCACCGAAGGTAAAGAAAGGGTCTTGCGCGGCGGCGCCTGGAATTCCAGTGCCGACGCGTGCCGATCCACTTACCGTACGAGTGATCCCTCGACCGACGACACGTGCCTGGCCAGCGACGCCATCGGATTTCGATGTGTAAGACGTGCACCGAATAACGTATCAAGCGAGCCAAACATGACAAGCGATAGTCAAGCCAAAAAGACAGCCAAAACAGGATTTGTCTACGATCCGATTTACCTCGAACACAAAACGACCCCCGGTCATCCTGAAAGCCCGGAAAGGCTCGTCAAAATCGTCGAGAAGCTGAAGACGGACGGGCTATACTCACAATTGGTCGAGTTACAGCCTGCTCCCGCTGCTTTGGAGTGGATAGGGACCGTCCATTCCCGCGAATACGTCGAGCGTGCTCGCAAGAGTTGCGAGGGCGGCGCCGCGTATCTGGATTCGCTGGATGTTCCGATCTCGCCAAAATCGTATGAAGCGGCCCTCATGGCCGCCGGCGGAGTGCTCACGGCGATTGACGCTGTCATGGAACACAAAGTCACCAACGCGTTTTGCGCGGTTCGCCCGCCCGGCCACCACGCCCTCGAGAACAAGGCCATGGGATTTTGTATCTTCAACAACATCGCGATCGGCACACGGTACATTCAAAGAAAACACCTGTTGCCCAAGGTTCTCATCGTCGATTGGGACGTTCACCACGGGAACGGGACCCAGGCCGCATTCTACGGCGATCCCAACGTGCTCTATTTCAGCGTTCATCAGTACCCCTTCTACCCGGGCAGTGGAAGCCCAGCGGAAAAGGGCGAGGGCAAAGGCTTAGGCTACACGATCAACGTGCCGTTACGGGCCGGTTCGGGGGACGAACAGTATGTGAGTGCCTTTGAAGAGACGCTCGCGCCGGCGGCTCTTGATTTCTCGCCGGACTTTGTTTTGATCTCAGCCGGATTCGATGCCCACAAAGATGATCTGCTCGGTGCCATGAAGGTCACTCAGCATGGATTTGCACGGCTCACGGAAATTGTCAAGGAAATCGCCCAGAAGTGTTGCTCGGGTCGGCTTGTCTCCACTCTCGAAGGCGGCTATGGCCTGGAAGGTCTTGCCGCCTCGGTCGAAGCGCATATTCGTGTCCTAATGAAATAGAAGGTCGCCCATGCTATTTCAAACGTGGGCGTTCGCCCTATTTTTTGTCATCGTCTATCCGATCTACCTGGCTGTGAAGGGGACTCGTTTTCGCATCCCCTGGCTTCTGGCCGCGTCGTATTTCTTCTATGGGTGGGTCAATCCGCTCTATCTGATATTGATCTTCTATTCGAGTCTGCTCGACTATCTGGTTGCCGCCCGAATGGAAAAAAGCCATCGCCGGAAGATGTGGCTTGCAGTGAGCATTGCAAATAACATCGCACTGCTCAGCTTCTTCAAGTACGGTGGCTTCGTCGCGGGCAACATCAACAGCCTTCTGTCATGGCTGAATATCCCCTATGCAATACCCATGCCGGGTTTCCTCCTGCCGGTGGGCATATCGTTCTACGTCTTCCAGTCCATGAGCTATACGATTGACTTCTACCGCGGCAACGTGGCCCGGGAACGCAGCTTTATCAGGTACGCCGCCTTTGTTTCGCTCTTCCCCCGACTGCTGGCCGGCCCCATCGAGCGAGCCAGAAACCTGCTGCCCCAATTGGACGTGGTGCCCAAGTTCTCCAGCAGCGATATTACGGACGGCCTGTCGCTGTTTGTCGTGGGGCTGTTCAAAAAAATCGCACTGGCGGACTATCTGGCCCTCTACGTTGACAAGGTCTACTCCGCCCCCGAGCAGTTCCAATCACCGGCCCTGATTCTGGCCACGTTCCTTTTTGCCTGGCAAATCTATTTCGACTTCAGCGGCTACACGGACATGGCCCGGGGCGTCGCCAGAATCATGGGCTTTCGCCTGATGCTCAATTTCAACAATCCATATCTTGCGACGAGCCTGGGCGATTTCTGGGGACGCTGGCACATCAGCCTGTCCTCGTGGTTCAAGGATTACGTCTACATTCCGTTGGGAGGCAACCGAAAAGGTACGGTCAACACGTACAAGAACATGTTCCTTACGATGGTGATCTCGGGACTATGGCACGGTGCGGCCTGGACTTTTGTTCTTTGGGGCGCGGTCCACGCCATCGGCCGTTTTCTCACCCGGGAGATGGAACGAACCACCTTCTACAGAGAGAAAGTGCCGACTCTGGCCAAGCAGTTTTTTGTGTTCGGGCTTGTTAGCTTCGCGTGGATCTTCTTCAGGGCGGAGAGCATCGGCGACGCCTGGACGATTATCAAGAGAATATTCACCTCCGGCCTGGCGAATCCCTATTGCCCCGCGCTCGCATTGCTTCTGGTTTGTGCGGTCTGGCTCTATGAATTTGCCTATGAATCAAGGCTCAAATGGATTCTTGACGTCAGGGCTGTACGAATCGGACTCGTTATCCTGATGATTCTCTATCTCGCCCTTTTCGCTCCATCGGGTGAACAGGGATTTATCTACCTGCAATTTTGAACCAAGATATGACAGACAAAGCAAATAATTCTCGCATATTGAAAGAGTACGCTGTTCCCTACGGCTCGAATAGTATACGGCTTTCCGGCACTGAATGGATACTTGTCGCTATTTTCAGTCTCGCCCTGTTCTTCCTTGCCCCCACGCTCTGGAAACAGGTCGAGAAGTTCCAACCTGGCCCTCATTACCGCTTGCCTTACGAGTTGGGTAGTGATTATTGGTTGTACAATCGCTACAGTCGCTGGGCCTCTTCCAGATATGGAACTGTCGTTGTCGGTGATTCTGTGGTTTGGGGACATTACGTATCCAAGGACCACACGCTGTCATCCTATCTTGATGAGGACACGAGCCAGAATCAGTTTGCGAATTTGGGCGTGGATGGTATCCATCCGGCAGCACTACAAGGCTTGCTGACCTACTATGGCCGAAGCATTTCTCACAAGAACGTCATCGTTCAACTCAATCCCTTGTGGATGAGCTCAAAAAAACACGACCTGCAAACAAGCAAGGAGTTTCGCTTCAACCATCCGAAGCTGGTCGCTCAGTTTACGCCGAAGATTCCTTGTTACAAAGCCTCGTTCTCCAAGAGGCTCTCGATTGCGATCGAACGCTATATCCCTTTCCTAAGCTGGACGTCCCATCTGAAAATGGTCTATTTCGACAACATGGACCTGCCGACTTGGACGATGGAGCATCCTTACCGGAATCCTTTGGCGGCTGTTCTGTCCGGATTGCCGACTTCCGAGAATAGCGAACTCCAGGAGAACGCGTCGTGGACCGAAAAG
>CAYZAH010000311.1:0-5577 GCA_964475805.1 uncultured Pirellulales bacterium
ATTCGAACAGTTCGATATTTCCACCTGTGTGAATAAAGAGTACGTTGGCGCCTTTGTCGAAGCGGCCTTTGCGGAGATAGTCGATCAGTCCGGCGGCGGCCTTGCCCGTATAGACGTAGTCTAAGAAAATGCCCAGCCGTCGTGCAAACAAGGCCACCGCCTCCTCGCATCCACGCGTTCTGACGGCATAGCCTTCACCCACGTAGTTATCGTCCACGATAATACTCGCCGGATCGACCTCCGTATCGATTTCGGCGGCGGTCGCCTGGGCCAGGTCGAGGACGTCCTTTTCTTGTGCGGTCTTCGGCTTGGCTACGCTGACGCCGATGATACGGCCGGGCCAGTTCGCGATCGCTCGGCCCACCACGAGACCCGCCTGCGTCCCGGCTGACGACGATGCGTGAAGGATGGCGTCGAATTCTGCGCCCAGACGAGATTGGTCCGCGATAATCTCGGCGAAGGCGTCGACGTAACCCAAGGCGCCGCATGGCGTGGAACCGCCGACGGGCGTGCGATATACTTTCTTACCCCGTGACGTCAGTTCGGCTTCAAGTTCTTCCGCTGCCTCGGCCCAGGCATCCCAGTCGGACAAGTCCACGTGGTGGCACGTTGCCCCGAGGAGATGATCGAGTCGCAGGTTGCCCGTCGGATGGGCGGGTTTCTTTCCGCCGAGCACGAGATGAACGTCCAAGCCGCAAGCCACGCCATAAGCCGCCGCCATCCGGCAGAAGTTCGATTGGTTCGCGCCGATGGCAATCAGGGTGTCGCACTCCCGGGCTAAAGCCTCGGCGAGCAAGAAGTCCAATTTCCGCGTCTTATTGCCCCCGAATCCGAAGCCCGTCAGGTCGTCCCTCTTGCAATACACATTGACGCCGTATTCGTCCGAGAAACAATCAAGCCGATGAACCGGCGTCGGCAAAAGCGAATTATGCAGCCTGGGAAAGGCCCCGAGCTTGTTCCGTATCGTCGTGTTATGTGAGTTGTTGTTCATTATTCGACCTTATTCCTTTCCGCAAGACCGCGCGAAGCCTCTTTTAGGACGAAAAAGAGGAATAATGTTTTCGCACCAAGAGCCGATATTATAATATCAGGCTCTCGTGAACAAGATTGAGAAAAAAGACGTTGATTAACGCGGCTGGAGTTTGACACGGATTCACACTGTTCTTGAGTCTTTTCTCTGTGTACTCTGTGACCTCTGTAGCTAAGGAATTGTATGATTATTCGTGCAAAATCGTATCCTCGGGTCGGACTGATCGGTAATCCGTCCGACGGATACTTCGGCAAGACGATCTCGTTCGTGTTCGGCAACTTCTGCGCGGAAGTCCTGCTCTATGAAAGCCCTGAGCTGGAAATCCTGCCCTCTCAGAAGGACCGGTCTTGTTTCGAGAACATGCAGGAGTTAGTTCGCGACGTGAACCTGCACGGTTACTACGGCGGAATTCGCCTCCTCAAAGCCACGATCAAACGCTTCTATGACTACTGCGTCCGGCATCAGATCGAACTACACGACAAGAATTTCACGATTCGCTATCAGTCCGATATCCCGCACGGCGTGGGGTTAGCCGGCTCCAGCGCGATCATCACCGCCTGCCTGCGCGTCCTGATGAAATTCTACGGCGTGAGCATCCCCAAGCCCGCGCAGGCGAGTCTGATCCTCTCGGCGGAGATGGACGAGCTAAGCATCACGGCGGGTCTCCAGGACAGGGTAATTCAGGTGTACGAGGGGCTGGTCTACATGGACTTCAATGAGAGCCTGATGAAAAGGAAGGGCCACGGCCGATACGAGCAAATGGACGTCAAATTGCTTCCGTCCCTCTACGTTGCCTACCAGGAAGATCTGTCCGAGGTCTCGGGCAAGGGGCATAGCAATATTCGGGAACGATTCAATCTGGGCGATAAGAAGGTCATCGCCGCCATGCGATACTGGGCGAACCTGACGGACCAGGTCCGGGACGTGCTCATCAAGGGCGAGGCGGACAAGTTGGGTTCGCTGCTGGATAAGAACTTCGACAAGCGGCGAAGCATCTACCGTCTCAGCGAGGGCAACGTTCGCATGGTCGAGACCGCCCGCGCCCAGGGGGCCAGCGCCAAATTCACCGGTTCCGGCGGGGCCATCGTGGGGACATATACGGACCAGAAGATGTTCAGCCGGCTCAAAAAAGAGCTTGGCAAGTTAGGCGTCAAGATCATCAAGCCCCGGGTTGTTGAATCTACGTCACCTTATCCACAAAACCATTGAGCTTGAACCGTGAACCAGAGAGATACAATACGCAAAGCTGTCATACCCGCCGCCGGATTCGGGACGCGTTTCCTTCCGGCCACGAAATCTCAGCCCAAAGAGATGCTCCCGATCGTGGATACGCCCGTGATTCAGTACGTGGTCGAGGAGGCCGTGGCCTCGGGGATCACGGACATCCTGATGGTGATCGGAAAGGGCAAGCGGGCCATCGAAGAGCACTTCGACCGCAACTTCCAATTGGAGGACCAGTTGGCCCGCCAGAACAAGGTCGAAGAGCTCGAAGCCGTTCGCCACGTTTGCGATATGGCCGAGATTCATTTTGTCTGGCAGAAAGAGATGAAGGGTCTCGGCCACGCCGTGCTTTGCGCGTTGCATCACGTAGGCAACGAGCCGTTTGCCGTGCTCTTGGGCGATACGGTCATTGGCGCCGAAGTCCCGGCGACGCGCCAATTGATGGACGTATACAATCACTATCACAGCTCCGTGGTCGTGCTGGAGGAGGTCGAGCCGGAGAAGGTCAGCCGGTATGGCGTGCTCAAGGGTCGTGACATGGGCGACGGCTTGTATCAGGTCGAGGACTTCGTGGAGAAGCCGGCTGTGGACGAGGCCCCGTCGAACCTGGTCTTTGCAGGGCGCTACGTCTTTACGCCTGCCATCTTTGATTGTCTGCAAGCGACCCAGCCCGGCAAGGGGGGCGAAATCCAGTTGACCGACGCCATGCGCACTTTGGTCAAACGACAGGCGATGTACGGTAAGAAGCTCCACGGCAAACGGTACGACATCGGGGACAAAGAGGGTTTCATCAAGACGAATATCGAGTTTGGCCTCAAAGACGACGAAATCCGCGACCAGTTGAGCACGTACATCAAGCAGCGTGCAGCGGAACTCTAAGCCCATTCCAGGGTGGGGAGTGTCTATCCTTCGTGGTGAGGTTTTTCCATTTCGGCCCATTTGGCAACGCATAAGGCGCGTTCTTCGATTTCCAGTCGCAATGCTAAGCACGCGCTCGATTAAAATATGATGAGGAGAATGTTGCCGACAGCTTCGAAGTTGAGTATCCTAAACCAAGGTCCCAGTATTGGGGGATGATCGTCAAAGGATTGTATTGTATCGAGGGCCTTTCGGTATGAGTTTGTCTGAGTATTTTGAGAAAGCAAAAGGTGTCGGCATTTTGGCTACGGCGGATTCCGACGGTGTCGTTGATCTTGCCGTCTACGCCAAGCCGTACGTGATTGACGAAACTGCTGTCGCTTTTGTCATGCAGGAGCGTCTGACTCACCAGAATCTTAAAACGAATCCCCATGCGGCTTATATGTTCATCGAGCAGGGGAAAGGATATGCCGGCAAAAGGTTGTATCTGACAAAAACTCGCGAGGAGACGAATACCTCCGTCGTAGAGATGTTTCGTAAGAAACAGCCGGAAATATGTCCCGTCAGAGATGATTCGAATAAGTATTTAGTGCATTTCCAGGTGAACGATGTCTATCCGCTCGTAGGTGGCGGGGGCGTAGGAGTGCCCAAAGTCGAAAGTGACTAAAGTTGCTTCGGCGCTAACGCATTTTAGCTCACTTTAGGCATTTTAGTTCATTTTAGCCACTTTCGTCTTTCCATTTGGCGAACTGCACACCATTTCCTATGCTTTGTATGTGGGGGCTTATCCCCGGGGGGTACTCTTATGAGGCGAAGAAATCTGAGGGGTATAACGCTTTTTCTGGCGATAAGTGCGAGTGTGGTCTCGGCGTGTGTTTGTGTGCTGGTCATGGCTGGGGAGTATCACTCGGCGAAATACAACCTCGATACACACGAGCGGGAATACCAGGGTTGGCAAGCCTGCCGTCAAACGAATCCCGCCTACTACGACGATAATAAGGAGACGGTCAAGTCCTGCCTGAGCAGCCTGGAGGCCGACCGGGGCAACTTCTGGCTCGAGCTTTCGCCGGTCCAGTTGGCGGGATTGTTCATTGTCACCGGGCTTGGCAGTGCGGCCGGCGGGTATCTGGCCGTTTGGGCACTTGTATGGCTTCTCGGTTTGGGCTTCCGCAAATTCCTCAGATGGCTGTCACTTCGGTCCAGCCGCAAACAGAAAGCCCCGCTGGACAGCCAGTCGCATTTCCATGCGGACGTCTCAGCGGAATACTGATTAGAGACTGCCCCTGCGGCGTATACCTGACGTTTCACGAAAAATCTTCTCATCGACAAGAGACCGGGTATCATCTCTTTGTATTACCACTCGGACGCGCTATTTTTCAAAGGTGCGTCGATGTCACTGCATTCCTTCCTACCGAAGACGCTGAAATCGATACCAGAAACGATTCGGCAGAACACCCTTGCATGTCACGGCCTTTTGAGGCTATGATAAGGTCACTCGAATCCTCCTCGTAAAAGGGGCGGATGTGAACGCGAAAGGTAGTTGAGACCTTACGCCTCTCCATCAGGCGGTCGCATACGGTCGTAAGGATATCATGGAATCACTCATATCCGAAGGTGCGCGGGTCGATGCGAAAGACGATAGAGGACGGGACTCCTTTGTCAATGGCCGGAGAATAAGAGCGATTTGGGATTGGCCGAGATGTCGGTAAGCGATGAATATTTGACCTATGTCATCGATCAGTTTGAGGCCCTGGGACCTGTTCGGTACAGACGGATGTTCGGCGGAGCCGGGCTGTATTTCGAGGACCTGTTCTTCGGTTTGATTGCGGATGATGTTCTGTACCTCAAGGTGGACGATTCTAATCGTGCCGATTACGAAGGGGAGGGCATGGGGCCATTCAAACCGTTTCCCGATAAGAAAGAGGTTATGCAATACTACGAGGTGCCCATCGACGTTCTTGAGAACAGAGATACACTACGCGAGTGGGCCCGCAAAGCTCTTCACGTCGCCAAATGTAAAACGAACAAATAGATCGAGTCCCTCGGTTTTAAGATTGGATGACTCGTGTCACAGTTAATCACCTGAGTATTGTAGGACATCGTTTATCAAGGGGGTTAGGTATCATGAATTGTATTCGTAGCCTCACAGTGACAAACGGAATGAGGGGGCTGAGACTTTTCTGGTTTCTTAGTCTGTTCTTGGTGTGTTGGGTACATGGACAGGAATGGACCCGGTTCCGCGGCCCGGACGGCCAGGGGATCAGTGACGCCAGAACCATCCCGGCCAAATGGACGGACGAGGACTTCAACTGGAAGGTCACATTGCCCGGCGGGGGGCACGGCTCTCCCGTCATCTGGCAAGACAACGTGTTTGTGACCTGTGAGGACCCCGAGCCGGCGGGCGGCATGCTTCTGGCTCTCGACGTTTCGGACGGCCATACGTTATGGAGCGCTCGATACAAGCTAAC
>CAYZAH010000312.1:0-5574 GCA_964475805.1 uncultured Pirellulales bacterium
AATCAAAATCCTTTCCTCCGCACTTGAAGATTTGTACGAGGGACGATTGTTCTACGAGAAACAGGGAGAGGGGTTGGGAGAGTATTTCTTTGATTCTCTGTTTTCCGACATTGATTCGCTGGTACTTTATGGTGGAATCCATGCAAAGGTTTACGGCTATCACCGCATGCTGTCCAAGAGATTTCCTTATGCCGTCTACTATAACCTCGAAGAGGAAGCACGAATTGTGGTGTATAGAGTCCTGGATTTACGCCGTGATCCGAGAAAGATCAAGAAGTCATTGAGGACGAAGTGAACAGATCGGTGAAGAAGTTGAACATGTGAGATTGGCCCAAACAAACTCGTGATGGATGTTCCGCGCACTCTCCTTGAGCGGTTGAAGCCAGTTTATCTTCTCCTTCTGGACAAACTGAATCTTTACCCAGTATCCATTCGCTCTCAAGTCGAGGAAATCGTCCGGCGGGGTACACTTCAAAACTGACGATTCACTGTTGACTATCACTTCAAATGAAGAAAGGATCAATAATGAGGAAGGCAAACTTGTTCCTTGCGATTTGTTTGTTTTATTATTGCGCCGTCGGTCTGGTTCTCGGGGCTGAGGTGACAGGCGGTAGAATAGAGAGACAACAAACGCCAGCATCCAAAACGTTAGCTGAGAATAGCGCCCTTCAAATGACCAATGCCAAAGCCTATGGAGTGATCGGCGATGGCGCATTTGACAATACAACGGCGCTCCAATCCGCCCTGGACGCCGCTCAGGCACAAGGGCCGATATGCTATCTCCCCGCCGGTCATTACCGTTTGAACGGATCAGTAGTCGTTCCTCCCGGCGTGACTCTGCGCGGCGCTTCCGGCGGCGTACCTCATTCGGAACATCCTATTGGAACGGTGCTCCTGGTCTACGGAGGAAAAGGCAAGGCCGACGGAGAGCCGTTCGTTACTCTCAAACCCAATGCAGTCATCCGAAATCTTGTTATTCATTACCCGGAGCAGACTTTGCCGGACGTGGTGCCTTATCCATGGACGATAAGGGGGGACGGCGAGATGTGCCAGGTTCTGGATATAACGATAACCAATCCCTATCAGGCCCTGGATTTCGGTACGAAATGGAACGAGCTTCACATCATACGCAATGTGTTCGCGTGCCCCTTGAAGACAGGCGTTTATATCGACCAGTGCACGGATATCGGCAGGATTGAAAACGTGCATTTCAATCCCAACTTCTGGACCCGGATGGCCTTAACGCCGAAATATCCCGGCGGCGATATCAAGGCCTATCTGGAAAAGAATCTGATCGGCTTTAAGATTGGCAAGACGGACTGGGAGTATATGAGCAACTGTTTTGTGATCTTCCCGCGGATCGGCTTTCACTTCGACGACTTCGGTCATGGCCCGGGCAACGCGGCTATCACTCAGTCGGGATCAGATATTTGTCCCGTCGCCGTGCGGGTGGATAAGACTCAGAATCATGCGGGCGTCCAGTTTGTGAACGGTCAATTCATGGCGACAATCGAGGTGGGCGAGAACAACAAGGGACCGGTGAAACTGACGAACTGCGGATTTTGGGGCGTACCTGAGACGCAAGAGCATATCGTCAAAAGCGGGCCAAGCACCCTGATACTCACGGCGTGTCATTTCACGGGATGGGACGCCCGGAAAACCGGTAAGCCTTGCGTCCGGGCGAACGGCGGCCGGCTCATCGTCAATGGTTGCGAGTTTATGGACAAAGGTAAGAAGCAGATCGTCCTGGAGAAAGGCTTGATAGCGGCGACGATAACGGGTTGTTTGTTACGAGGGGAGGAAGGGATTGTCGACCATTCCGGCGCGGACGTTCAGATTGGTTTCAATACAAAGGAGTGAAACAGGATCTTACTGAGGATGTTAGCTTGTTTCGTCGGTCGATCTTCCTACATCTTCTTCATTTTTCTTGTACCCGCGTGGAAAGAGAAGTATAATGCACATACACGAGTTTGCGGGTAAAAAATGGTCTTCGAAAGGAGCCGGAAGATGAAACGTGATGCCTTCACTCTGATCGAGCTACTCGTCGTTATTGCCGTCATTGCCATTCTTGTAGCCATTCTGCTGCCGGCGTTGAACCTTGCGAAGGACCAGGGACGCAAGATGAAATGCGCGGGCAACCTCCGCAGCCTGGCGATAGCGAACGGCGTATATGCCGCTAATAACGACGACTGGGCCGTACCGTGCCGCTTCATCACCGCCAGCGGGACGACCCTGTGGACCTCCAGCGCCGAGTTCCGAAAGTACATCGGCTACGATACGACGCAGCCGGGGCTCTCCACCGTCCAGACGCCAGAGAAATTCAGGTGCCCCAGCGACCGGCAAAAGGCCTGGCTCCACTCTTACGACGTCGAGTCGGGATCGACGACAGGCACGCTGGTCAGCTACGGCTACAACATCGAGGATTTTTACCCCTCGGTAGGTTCACCCTCCTGGACCGCTACGATGGAGATGAACGTCCTGGGATACAAGATGGCCACGATCAAGCACCCGGCTACAAAGATGCAATTCGACGAGGCACACGACTGGTGGTGTAAGTGGAAGGGATCTGACTATATCAACGGCTGGGACGTGCTGGGCCAGGACGGTACCGTCAATGAATACAAGGGAGTAGGATGCGGCGGCCCGACCATGTACCGCCACAACGAGTCCGTCAATCTCACCTTCTACGACGGCCACGTCGAAACGCGGCACAAGAGCAAAGTCTGGATCCCTGAGCACGCCGAACAAAAGCCCTACCGAACGGGCATCTGGGTCGTTCGGCGGGATATCTGGGAGAAGAACGGCGGCGGCCTGTAAGATTTCGCGGGGGGAATTGAGGGTGTCAGGTACATTCTACGAGGCTGGGAGTCAATAATAGTGCTGGGCCAGCCATAGAATGTCCTGGTTACCGCTGGCGGCGGCTTCGGGCAGGCCGGACGTGCGATTGAGAGGAAACCCTTTGCCGTCCAGGTACTGCTTGAGGGCTTTGACGGTGGACGGCACTTGCCACTTGTGAACTTCCGCATGGCCGTCGGCGAAGGCGAAGGTATTCTTGTCGCCGTGCCAGAGGGCCACCGGGTCGATGAAGGCGGAGTCTTCGATGCGCCCGGTATTCCATTTGTAGCCGAACCACCACGAGCCGATATTGAACGATGCGTTTCTGGCCGCTTCCTCGACGAAGACATATTTGGCGGCGGGTGTTTTGATCTCGACAATCTTTCTGTAGGCGTATTTGGCGTCCTCGAACTTGCCGTTCATCGGATCGCTGACGGAGTAGGACTGGTACACGTTCAGCGGAGGCGGCTCCATCGTCCATCGCTTGTCACCCGGGCAATGATAGACCTTGAGGGTATTCAAGTAAGGGTAGAGAGCACCGGCGCGGATTCCCCGGTCCACCTGCTCCTCGGTTGGGGGCGTGGCGAGGCAGGCGTCCATATAGGCGGAAGAATTGCTCACTCCGGCCGGAAAGGTCGTGCCGTCCTCGGCAAGTGGAGCACACAGCCACTGCGTGCGGTCCGGGTACGGTGAGCCGGAATTGTGGATGTCGCGAACGTAGGGATATCCGCCCACCAGCTTGCTGTCGTTATCGTCCGCGTACATTACCCACGCGACGATCAGGTTTTGCTCGTTGCCGAGACAAGCGGCTCCCGTTGCATGTTTTCGGACCGCGCTGAGCGCCGGGATCAGAATGGCCGTCAGAAGAGCAATGATAGAAATCACCACGAGCAACTCAATGAGAGTAAACCCGCCACACATCTGGCGGATAATACCTTTATGCGCTTCCACCTTGTACTCCCAAAAACGACCTTACTACTCGACATCGAGCGAGAGTATGACAGGTTACAGCGCCCCGTATACTCAGGTCAATCCTATTCTCCTCCGAGATGGTCAGTCGGAACGCGGACCGGCACCGACTGGGTCTAATGGATGCGGCGGCGAATTGGAATGTTTGTTGCTCCGCAGTCACTTCGCCCGGCGCGCACTTCGACCCTGAGCCCAATGATGGGCTCAGGGTCGAGTACAAAGTTACATTGCAAGGACAGATTTACACGGAAGCCGTGGCCGCCGAGAATATCCATCCACTACACTTCCGGGTCCTCGTCATCACTCGGACAGTCTTCGATCGGCATGAAGATCGCTTTGACAGTGGTGTCTTCTTCGAGTGTCACGGTCGTGCTTGCCGAGTCACCGTCGGCGACGGGACCAGCCCAGCCACAGAATTTGTAGCCTTCACTGGGGGTGGCTGATAGATCGACCACCGTGCCGCAATCATAGACGAAGGTTCCCTGACCAGGCGAGGTGACGGAACCGGCGTCGGCGCAGTTGACGTTAACTGTCAACGTGCAGGAGACTTTCTCGAAGTTAGCGACCAGGCTATAGTTTTCGCCGATGAGTACACTCGTACTGGCGCTGTCTGGACTGCTCACCGCGTTGGCATCCACGGCCGAGCCGGTCCACTCGACGAAGCGGTAGTGCTCGTCGGGCGTAGCTTGGATGCTGACGGTAGTGCCGTAGGCATACTCGAACGATCCCTCGCCCGGCTCGGTGACGGAGCCACCCTCGCTCGAAGAGATCGACAGGGTATAGATATTCGGCGCGAAGTTGGCCTTCACGCTATAGTTGCCGTCCACG
The DNA here is from genome assembly GCA_964475805.1 of uncultured Pirellulales bacterium. Lineage (GTDB taxonomy): Bacteria > Planctomycetota > Phycisphaerae > Sedimentisphaerales > Anaerobacaceae > JAFGTG01. The sequence goes on from CAYZAH010000312.1 coordinate 4,633, forward strand.
ATCACGCTCGTGCTGGCGCTATCCGAAGAGACACACCTCTGCTGATCCACAGCCGATCCTGACCAGTGGGTGAAGTGATAGCCCGGGTCGGCGACGGCTTCCAGCGAGCCGATGTAATTGCCACCGTAAACGAAGTTACCCTCACCCGGCACCGTGACTGAGCCACCGGTCGTCGAGGAGACCGACAGGGTATAGTTCACTGCGGCGAAGTCGGCTTTCAGCGTGTAGTCTCCATCCATGAGCACGGTTATGCTGGCCTTCTTGGGATTGGCGACCTTTCCGGCATCCACGGCCGTTCCCGTCCACTTCAGGAAGTAGTAATTCTTCTCCGGGGTGGCGACCACCTGGGCCTGCGTGTCATCAACATAGGTGAATGAGCCTTCGCCGGGGGTGGTGACACTGCCGCCGTTGTAAGACGACGTCGTCAGGGTGCGCAACAGTCGGGTCAGGCTGGCCTGCGCCGTTCCACCGTAGGCGCCCATGTTGATTCGTCCGCCGTTCGGCTCGGGTTCATTCTCCCAGGCTGAGTTCGGATCGCCCGCGTCAATACATGGACTGAGGGATGAGTCCTTAACCCAAGTCGCGAGGACCGGGTCCCAACGTCCTCTGACCGACATCACGTGATAATCGCCTCCCATCCAGATGGCGTTGGGATCGTTCGGCTCAGTTGCCAACAGATTAGGATCGGCACCGTCGGCCCAGTAGCCCGCGTAAGCGAAAAGAGGATCGGCGTCGATGTTTCCGTCTCCAGGCCATGTGCCTTCGATGTCGCTGTAGGTCACGACCGGCCCGTCGGCGCTGTCCTGCCCCAACGTCAACTCAAACGACTCGACCCAATCAACCTGCCAATCGTTGGAAGCGCCTTCCTGATACCCGGACACCGCGATGGTTTGGCCCGGCTCCAGTCCTAACTCTTCCAGCGGGATGACCGCCTGAATCGTA
>CAYZAH010000313.1:0-5530 GCA_964475805.1 uncultured Pirellulales bacterium
GCGGCACGCCCGCCTGCGGGGCCGCAAAACCAACGCCCTTATGCTTGAACATCAGGTCGGTCATTTTATCCACCAGGCGCCGGATCGACTCGTCGATCTTCTCGACCGGCTTGGCCCGCTGTCCCAGTACCTCGGCCGGATAGTGCGTGATCGCACATTTTTCAATATCAATCATTGGTTCAGCTCACATTCGTTAGGAATAGGTGCGCCTTTGCGATTCGGCCTTTCTTGATTCACACATAACAGCCCGTCTGGCGTGCTACCGGTTGTCGAATTCGTCGCCGTCGAAGGTATTGCCGAGATAGGATTTCTTCACGAGCTCGTTGCGGATGATCTGGGCGGGCGGGCCGGCCCCGATCACCTTGCCGTGGTCGATAATATAGGCTTTATCCACGACCTCGAGCGTTCTTTCAACATTGTGGTCCGTTACGAGGATGCTGACCCCCGAGGCGACCAGCGCGCGAATCTCCTCCTGCAAATCCTCGACCGCAATCGGATCGACGCCGCTAAACGGCTCGTCGAGCAAAACCAGCGACGGATTGGTCACCATTGCCCGGGCGATTTCGAGCTTCCGCCGCTCGCCGCCGGACAGGAAACGGCCCTGACTGTTCGCCACCTCGGTCAACGCGAAACGCTCGATGAGCATCTCGGCCCGGCGATGGCGCTGGGCCCAACTGAGGGGCATCGTCTCAAGAATCGCCAGCAGGTTGTTGCGAACGCTCAGCCGCTGAAAGATGCTCGGTTCCTGAGAAAGATAGCCGACTCCCAGGCGGGCGCGTTTGTACATCGGCAATTTCGTGATATTCCGCCCTTGAAAGAGCACCGTACCGCCGTTGGGCTTGACCATTCCCATAATCATCCGGAACGAGGTGGTCTTACCGGCTCCGTTGCGGCCCAGAAGCCCGACGATGCTCTGCTCTTCAATGGTGATCGACACCTCGTTGACGACAATTCGGCCGGAGTACTTTTTCACCAGCCCGCAAGTCTCAAGAAGATTCATATCTGCCATACGCCCATCTCATACCTGGTTCCGTGTCGGGGGCATTATAGCAGGCCTCGACGTCAGAGCAAGCAAATATCGCGGCCGGCCGGGTCCGCTGCCGATTGCCGGAAAAGCCAATAAATCTTGTGGAATCTCAGCAATATTTCTGCTATGTAAGAGTCTTTCACATTAGAAAAGCTGTTTTGTTGTCTACTTAAGGGCGTATATGTTTGCGATTTTGAGCGATATACACTCGAATATCGAAGCCTTGACCACGGTCCTGGCCGACGTGAAGAAACGCGGCATCAAGACCATTTATTGCCTGGGCGACGTGGTCGGCTACGGACCTAATCCGAGAGAATGTCTGGATTTGATCATCAACAAGAGCAAGTGGTGTGTCCTGGGCAACCATGATTATGCGGTTTTCTACGAGCCGACGAATTTCAACTATGGGGCCGAACAGGCGAGTTTCTGGACCCGGGAAGTCCTGGAATCGGAAGACGAACCCGATCAGCGAGACACGCGCTGGAACTTCCTGGGCAAGCTGCCCATGCGGCGGACACTCAAGTACAAGATAGGCAAAAGTTCGGCGACTATCGACTTCGTTCACGCCTCGCCCCGCCGGCCGATCAACGAGTATATCTTCCCCGACGACGTCTACACAAACCCGCTGAAGGTCCGGCTGCTTTTCGAGCGTGTCAACCACATTTGCTTCGTGGGCCACACGCACATGCCCGGCGTCTTCCTCGACGAGCCTGATTTCTATCTGCCGAATGAGCTAAACGGCGTCTATCCGATCGTCGATGACGAAAAGGCCATCATCAATATCGGCTCGGTCGGCCAGCCCAGAGACAAGGACAACCGGGCCAGCTACGTGTACGTCAAGGAAGGCAAGGTGCATTTTGTCCGGCTCGAATACGATTTCAAGAGCACCATGAAGAAGATATTCGCCATCGACCAGTTGGACAACTTCCATGCGGAGCGGCTCCAGAGCGGACGATAGACGCGCTGATTATCTCTATTATTGAAGGATGAGAACGCAAACGGATTTGCGTTGTGATGTTCGATGATGAAAGCAACTTTGGCTTTAATTGTTGTCGGTTTCGTCGCGTTTTGCGGCTGGCTCGTGGTCGAGTCCGGATTTTTCGAGCAGTCGTCCCAGGTTCAGCCGGGTTGTATCCTCCTGCAAAACGTTGAGAACGACACAGCGCCGGCGACTCAGAGCGCTCCGGCTGCGGACGCCCAGCAGGTGACCGCTGCCAAGACCGCGTCCTTCGGCGCCGAGCACGCGCCCGCCAAAACGATGACGCTCGGGTCGGTCGATCCGAACAGCGGCTACAAGTTCCGCGTCGAACTGACTTCGAAAGGCGCCGCTATCCGAACCGTGACTTTCAGCAAATGGGACAACCGCAATCCCAAGAATCCACAACCGCTTGAATTCATCTCGCCCATGACCAAACCCGGCGGCGGCGAAGTACTGGTCATGGCCAACACAGGCCTCGTCTTTGTCGAGGAACAAGCGCAGCTACCGCTGGACAGGCTCCAGTGGGAGAGTTTCGAGCCTCAAACTAAAGAAGACGGCTCGCAAACCGCCCGATTCGAGGCGACCATCAACAACGAAGCCACAGGCGAGCCGGTCCTGAAGCTAACCAAGACCTACACGGTCCGCAAAGACACCTACCTTTTCGATTGTGATATTGTCCTTGAGAATCTGACGGGTACCGAGGAGAAGGTACGTTTCAATCTGGCCGGGCCGGGCGGAGTGAATAGAGAGAGCTTCCGTAGAGACATGAGAAGCGTCATAGCCGCGTTCCGAGACCTGAAGGGCGGCATTACCAGTGTGATGCACAACGAGAGAGCCTTGGCGAAAGCAACGACCGTTGAGAAGAGAGAATTGGACAAACCGGGCGCCGGTCTCCTCTGGGCGGCGGCGGTCAATAAATACTTCGCGGCCATTGCCGTTCCGCTGCCGCGCGCTGGCAAAGACTATTGTGATTGGATCAAGCCCGTAACGGGCGAACTCTACTATCCTGAAGGTGCCGCCCAAACCGACGGCGACGAGACAGTGGCCGTGGGTATGTCGATTCTGCCCGCCACTTTGACGGCACGCGGTCAGGCCGGCAATTCCGAGATCTACAACTTCCAGCTCTATTTCGGCCCCAAGGATGAGAGCCTTTTCAATGGTAACAAGGAGTATCGCGACTTAGGCTTTGTCCAGACGATCACCTTCATGGGCTGTTGCTGTCCGGCCTGGATCATCAGCCCGCTGGCCTTCGGGATCCTGGCCATCATGAAATGGATGCACGTCGTGATCCCCAATTACGGCGTCGTCATCATCATCCTCGTCTTCCTGATGAGACTGGTCATGCATCCGATCACCAAGAAGAGCCAGGTCTCCATGAGCAAAATGGGCACGCTCGCCCCGAAGGTCGAGGAGATCAAAAAGAAATACGCCAACAACAAAGCAGAGATGAATAAGCAGATGATGGCCCTCTACAGGGAGCAAGGAGCTTCGCCGGTGATGGGCATGTTACCCATGCTTGTGCAAATGCCCATCTGGATTGCCCTGTGGAGCGCGGTCTACACCAGCATCGACCTGCGCGGCGCCGCTTTCCTGCCGTTCTGGATCACCGACCTGTCCGTCCCGGATGCGGCCTGGACTTTTCCTCACCCGATCACCATCCCGTTGCTGAACGCGAAGATCTACTCGCTGAATCTGCTGCCCCTCCTGATGGGCGTGGCGTTCTATCTCCAGCAGCAGTTGATGCCGTCCCAGGCGAGCGCCGCGACGAATCCGCAGGTTGCTCAGCAGCAGAAAATGATGAAGATCATGATGCCGATACTGTTCCCGCTGATGCTCTATAACGGGCCGTCGGGCGTGAATCTTTACATTATGGCCAGCACGTTTGCCGGCGTGATCGAGCAGCACGTCATTCGCAAACACATCCGCGAGAAAGAAGAAGCGGAATCGAAAGGCCTCGTAGCCGCAACAAGCAAGACGGGCGGCAAGGTCAAAAAGAAGAAACCCAAGCCGTTCTTCAAGAACATGTAAGAAGGCAAAGTGACTAAAATGACACGTAAGTGTCATTCCGAGCGAAGTCGAGGGATCTGGCCGGCGAAAGTGAGATTGCTTCGCTGCGCTCGCAATGACAGATTCGCCGTCACTTCAACTCACTTTAGGCACTTTCATCCATGCGGGATACGAGATACAACGTCACCGACACCGTCTTCGCTGTCAGCTCTCCGAGTTCCGACCAGCGAGTCATTCTTCGTATTAGCGGCCCCGACGCTATGGCAATTTGCAGAGACCTTTGGGTAGGTCCTCTTGATCCTCCGACGGTGGGGCAAGCCCCACCCTACGTTTTGTCCGGGTCCGTTGCCATCGACGCCGACTTGAGTATTGACGCAAAGCTGTATGTTTTCGTTGCTCCTCATTCTTATACCGGCGACGACATCGCGGAAATCCAAACCGATACAAACTCCGCCGTGACGGAGGCCTTGATTGAAAGCCTGCTCCGTCGCGGGCTTCGCATGGCCGAGCCGGGTGAATTCACCGCCAGGGCCTTCCTGAACGGAAAGATCGACCTGGCCCAGGCCGAGGCGGTGAACGAGATTATTGTCAGCACAAATGAAGTTCAACTGGCCGCCGCCGAGAAGCTGTTGCGCGGACGGCTGGGCGAAACCTCGGCGGCGGTGTGCGAGAATCTGGTAGAGACCCTCAGCCTGATCGAAGCCGGACTGGATTTCAGCGGTGAGGACATCGAATTCATCACGCGAGATGAGGCAGTCGTCCGGCTCTCCAGTATTGGAAATCAGCTCGAAGAGTTGCTCTCGGGTAGTATTCAATATGAGACGGTTATCGACATGCCGGCCGTAGGAATCGCCGGTGCGCCCAACGCCGGAAAAAGTACGCTGCTCAACACGCTGCTCGGCACAGAACGGAGCATCGTCTCAAACCAGCTCAAGACAACGCGAGACGTCCTCACCGGCGTCTGGCAATTGGCTCATCACGAATGTGTTCTCTTCGATTGCGCGGGCCTTGTAATCAGAGCCGACAATGTCCTCGACGAGCTGGCCCAGCAAGCCGCCATCGAGGCGCTGCGAAATTGCGACGTCGTTGTGTTCTGTGTTGACCTCTCAAAAAAGAACTGGTCTGACGACGTCGCCGTCCGCAATCTCATTGAGTGCAAGACCGTCCTTCCAGTCGCAACGAAATGCGATTTGCTCAGTGAACAGACTTTGTCCGAACGCCTTGAGACACTGAACGAATCGCTCGGGGAGGACTTCTTGCCTATTTCAGCACACGCCGGTACGAGAATCGAATTGCTCCGAGAGACCATCGACCGTAAATTGACCGAGCAACTTCGGATTCCCCGTACAAATGGCGTCACTTTGACTGCCCGACACCGGCAGGCCGTCACGGACGCCATCAGCCACGTCACCGAATCCATCAGTGAATTGAAAGCTGGAAACGACGAGGTCGTCGCATTGATGCTCCGAGCCGCTTATCAGGCCGTCTCCGATATCCGCCGGCCCGTCGCGGAACAC
>CAYZAH010000314.1:0-5521 GCA_964475805.1 uncultured Pirellulales bacterium
GCTGTGCCAGGCACTCGCAGGGTCCCATGTCGCGGTGTCCAGGACGGCGGGATTCTTCTTTGGCTCAATCTCTAATGTCTTGAATCTCATTCGTTCTCACGAATATATGTGAATGGTTCCATCATCTACCGGTGTGGGTATGGTAGTCCATAGCGCTTCCGGCGTCAACGACTTCACTCAATTCCACCATCACGTGAAAAAACATTGCCCGCCGTGTAGACCTCGGTTATAACGGTCAAAATGAAGAATGCGTTTGTTCAAGCCGTTTGAGAGACGGTCATTTTCCGCAGCGAACAAGTGCACACAGGCACCGGAGATAGTGACATGACGGCCAATAACGAACCACGGGAGTCCGTACCGGGTGATGTCACGAGGGAGCCGCCTCGAACGCTGATCGGGACGTTGCTCAGGCTCGGTCCCGGCATGATTATCGCCGGCTCGATCGTCGGATCGGGAGAGTTGATCGCCACCACAAAAGCGGGCGCCGAAGCGGGCTTCTGGTTGTTGTGGCTCATCATCATCGGTTGTGTTATTAAGGTCTCCACGCAAATCGAGTTTGGCCGTTACGCCGTTACCTGGGGCCGGACGCCTCTAAAGGCGCTCAACAGCTTGCCCGGCCCGCGGCTGAGAGTGAACTGGGTGTTGTGGTACTGGACTATCATGACGATGCTGGTCATCTCGCAGCAGGGAGGCATTGTGGGAGGGGTCGGCCAGGCGCTGGCGATCAGCCGGCCACTCACGCGATACGGAGTGGAGTACAACCGCGTGCACGATGAGCTGGTCAGGGCGAAGATCAACCAGGCGGTTGTCAGGACGCGCGATCCCAACAGTCCGGAGATTGCCGCCATTCAGAAAAAGATCGACGCTCTAACAGAGCAGGCCGAGCCGATGAAGGAGTCCAAGGACGCTTACCTGTGGGCGGCCATCATCGCGATCATTACCTCCGTCATGCTGTACGTCGGACGATATGGTTTCATTCAAATTGTCGCCACGGTGCTGGTATCTATCTTCACGCTCGTAACGATCATCACATTGGTCATGTTACAAACCCGGCCCGAATGGGCGGTTCGGGGTCACGAGATCGTCAACGGGCTGAGCTTTCATCTGCCGCCGGCCAGCCGGACCCTTGAGAGCAATCCAAGTGCCACGGCCCTGGCGGCGTTCGGCATTATCGGCGTCGGAGCCGCCGAGCTGATTATGTATCCCTACTGGTGCCTGGAGAAGGGCTACGCGAAATTCACGGGATCACGGGACGGGACGGCGCGGTGGACGAATCGCGCTCGCGGCTGGCTGCGTGTCATGCACATCGACGCCTACCTGTCCATGGTAGTATACACGTTTGCAACGGTGGCGTTCTACCTTCTGGGTGCGGCGGTCCTCTGGCGTGCCTCACTCAACCCCACGAAAGGGGACATGATCCGTACACTCTCGCAGATGTATGCTCCGGTTTTCGGCTCGTGGTCGCACGTCATATTCATAGCCGGGGCGCTGGCGGTGCTGTATTCCACGTTCTTTGTCGCCGCCGCCGGCAACGCCCGGATGGTGGCGGATGCCCTGGGGTTGTTCGGGTTTACCGATGGTTCGGAAGCGGCCCGGGTGAAGTGGACGCGCAACATCTGTGTCGTCTGGCCGCTCGTGGCGGCGGTTCTATATATATTGGTGCGCAGGCCGACGGTCATGGTGTTAGCCTGCGGCACCGCCCAAGCTATCATGTTGCCGATGCTCGGAGCCTCAGCTCTTTACTTTCGCTATCGCGAGAGTGATGAGAACCTCCGTCCCGGCCGACTGTGGGGCCTGATGTTGTGGATCGCGTTTATAGGTTTTGCCATTGTGGGAGGCTGGGCGCTCATCAGTGTGTTCTAAGTGCCGGACCATCTCTCAAAGACTCTCGAGCAATTTCCATCCGCTCTCGTAAAACTGGGTGAGCGTTCTCTGTGTCACGCCGTATGTGATGAACTCCTCCGGTTTCATCCCCTCAGGTTCATAAGCTCGAACGAACTCAGGCAAAGCTGAGAGTCTCTCGATCACGTCACCAGCGATCTCCGCGTCGATACGCTGCTCGTGAGGCAATTCCTCAGACAGGAGACTCTGCTGGAGAGCAGGGGGGATCGACATGATGATTTCCGCTCCGGCCAGTTGCGTCACGTGATGAGTCCCCCTCATGGCGGCGACGATCAACATGGTCTCGTAGCCGCGCTGCTTGTAGATGGAATAGGCACGCTTGGAGACGGCCAGGCCGGCCTGGCGAACGTCGGATTCGCTGATGTTCACCCGGCTGTCGTGCGCCACGTCTGTCAGATAGTCGTCCAGACGCCCGACCATAATGACCGCAAAACATTTGCCCGGCTCAACGCCGGTGGAGCGAGCTCGTTGTATTCCTTCGCGATGTTTCTCGGCAATGGCAATCACTTGTGGTACCGTGAAGCTTACAGTCAGCGTGCACGTGATTCCCTCAGCCGTGCAATCTTCCATGACGTCCAGTCCGGCAGCGGTGGCAGGTAGTTTGACGGCAATGTTCGGCGTCCATCGGCTGAATCGTCGCGCCGCCGCGAGCATGGCCTCACGGTCGGCCGCGCGGGCGGGATTGACCTGGGCGCAAACGTAGCCCATCCGCCCGGCGCTCTTTTTATATTCCGGCTCGAATCGCCGAGCGGCGTGCACCACAGCTATACCCGTGAGCCTCTCGGCTTTTGTTTCGGGTTCCAGGTGTTGGGACAATACACGATCCATCTCCCGTGCCCACGTCTCTTTGTTGGCAGCTAAGGCGGAATGCACAAGAAGAGGATTCGTCGTCGCTCCGACAGCGCCTCTTCGGATGCCGCGCTCAAACTCGCCCGGCTCCGCTGAATCATACCACCACACCGTCTTGGTCTCTTGCGTCACCCACGACAAATATCCCGTTCGTTCCATGCCTGTCTCCGATGACTTTTTCATAGAGGATATAGCGTTCACACCGACAGAGCAAGCTCCACCAATGCAATTAGAACCACACATGTGACGAAAATACTATGCCGGGTTCCGTATTCGTCATGGTACCCAGGGTATCTTGGCCCGAAAATATTGGCCTTTCCGATGTGATTTGGCTCACTGGGGCGCTGTCTTTCGATCAGCACTGTAGAATTTCATAAGTGTATTCATTTTGTACAGAATCGCGGCAAAAGAGTCTTGACTTCCAAGAGTAGATGTGGTAACATAATGTAAATCATCGGAGAGCGAAATAGCAGAGAAGAGTATCGTCAACTTGCTGTTAAACTGAGATTCGTCGTTCCTTAGACAGTATGGAATTTGGGCGAAGGGTCTCACCTGACATTATAGGGGAGGGGGAATAATATGAGAAAGCTTGTACTGATCTGTGTCGTGGCGGTAATATCGTTTGGGTTGTGTTCGCGCGTCATGGCGAATCCGACCGTATCAGATACGACGTCGAGTTCATCCGGGGTCACGACCGACAAATCCAAGGACTCGGAGTTCTTCCTGTCGGAGTGGCTGGGCTGGATTTTCGATCACCTTTTTGGCTGGGGGGGTGGAAAGAACAAAGTTTCGGGTTACTACCCCAGCAGCAGTGGTTCGGATGACAGTTCAGGTGATGACGGCTGGAGTGATGATTCCGGTGACGGCGGCTGGAGCGACGATTCTGGTGACGGTGGTTGGAACGACGATTCCGGTGGCGGCGGCTGGAACGACAATCCTGGTGACGGTTCGGGTGGTGGCGACAACACGTACCCAATACAGCCCGTTCCTGCTCCCGGCGCCATTATGCTCAGCGGCATTGGTTTGAGTGTTCTCAGTTGGCTGCGTAGACGCAAAGTTCTATAAGATGTTTTTCTTGGCGGTCTCATAAGGTCAGAACTTTGATTGCACAGACTTGTTGAATGCACAACGCCTTGCGGTACACCTTGACACCCCCCCCAATGGTGTAAATCGCCTTCGGTTTCGCTTAGAATGACCGTTCCACCGCCATTTCACACACTCTGAACATTCGGGCTATGTGTGGTAACGGTCTCTTGGCGTGCAGGAATCAATCGTTGAAAGAATCCGCGGACGTCCTCTGTCATTAGATACAGGCATGGTACTATCAGCAATGAGATGGTGGTGGCGAATAGAATGCCGAATCCCAACGAGATGGCCATGGGAATCATGAATCGGGCCTGGCGTGAGGTCTCGAAGATCATCGGCGCCAGTCCGCCGAAGGTGGTCAACGTGGTCAGGAGAATCGGGCGAAAACGCCTGCCGCCCGCCTGGTGGATCGCTTCAAGAGGGGTGGCTCCTTCACGCCGCTGCCGGTTGGCGTAGTCGATGAGCACTAATGAGTCGTTGACGACCACCCCGGAAAGGGCGACGATACCCATCAAGCTCATCAGACTCAAGGCGTAGCCCATAAGGATATGGCCCAGCACGGCGCCGACAATTCCAAACGGTATCGCAATCATCACGATAATCGGTTGAGAGTAACTTCTGAATGGTACGGCGAGTAGTGCGTAGATGGCGAACAGGGCGAGGAACAAACCATTGAACAAGCTCGTTGTGCTTTCCTGCATATCCTGCTGGCGTCCCTCCCATCGATAGGACAGTCCGGGAAATTGTCGGGCCAGCTCGGGCAGCACGTCCGATTCGAGTGTAGCCTGCACTTGGCTGGTTTGCGACATCGGCTCGACATTTGCCGTGACGGTCACGGTGCGCCGTCCGTTCCGTCGATTGATCGCGGTGTAGGCCCGGCCGCGTTCGACGTGAGCGATTTGAGCCAGAGGCACGTTCGTACCCTGTGGTGTGCGGATCAGCAGGTTCTCCAGATCATACTGACGGACGCGTTCCTCTCGCGGCAGGCGCACTTTGACTCGGACTTCGTTGCGTCCTCGCTGTTGCCGAACGGCTTCAGATCCGTAAAAGGCGTTGCGCAGTTGTCGGGCCAGCGCCTGCTGGGTCAGGCCGAGACTGTGGCCTTCGCGGGTCAAACTGTAGTCCAATTGGCGCTTGCCGGGCGTGTAGCCGTCGTCGATGTCCTTGACGTTCGAGAAATCCGCTAACGTGGCGGCCAGGGCTTCGCTCGCCCGGTCCAGCACGTCAATATTGCGATGGCTCAGCTCGATCGTGAGTGCAGCGCCCCGGCCGGGTCCGCCGCGATCTGACTCAAAACGCAGGCTCTCCAATCCGGGGATCGGGCCGGTACGCTCTCGCCATAGCTGGGTGAGCTCCGTTGTGCTAATGGGCCGCTCGTCGGGATCCGTCAGGTAGACGGAGACTTCCACGACGTTTTCTTCAACGGAGGCAAAAATGCCTTCGGACAGCTTTTCGCCGCCGTGGTCCTGGATGGTCTGTTCGGCAGCGGAAACCAATCGCCGAGAAACTTCGTCAGCCTTCGATACGGGTGAGCCGTAGGGCAGCGTAGCGGTCACTACGGCTACGTCGGATTCGACTCGAGGCATGAGGATCACGCCAATGCGACCACTGGCCACGTAGCCCAGTATGACGATGAGCACGCCGATACTGAGTGTGACCGTGACCAGCCGAAAACGGATACACA
>CAYZAH010000315.1:0-5515 GCA_964475805.1 uncultured Pirellulales bacterium
TAATCAGCCAGTATCCGGCCGAACAGGCTGCGCCGGAAATGGCTCAGGCGGTTCAGCAGATGCGTGCTCAGGGATTGCAGGTGGATGCTCGCCTGATTTACGTAAATATACAAAATATACCTACAGGCAAAACAATACGCGGGCTTTACAGCGTTATGTGTTCGATCATGCCCATGAGTCCTGTATGGCAGGTCTCCATTCAGGGTAGCTGGGCGCCCGAGAACGAATACGATGAATGGTTGCCGCTGTATCAGCGGCTCGAAAAGACGGTCCAGGTAAACCAGCAATGGATGGGTGCGGAGATGCAGAGCCGTGCCTTCCGGCAACAGCAGTTAAACCGCAATCTACAAAAGTCGATCGCCGAGTCAAATCAGGCATTTGACGACTACATGGGCAGCCTGCAGAATGCCAGTCGCAGCCGGGATTATATAGGTTGGATGCAGAGTCAAACCACGCTCGGACAGGGGACCTGGGTATCGGAATATGAAGGTGGCCACATCTATCAGACAGATCATTGGGGTATCACGGGGCCGGAAGGCCGGATAGACGACCCTGCTTATAATACGACCTATTTTACGGGGGAAAATCCCTGGGACCACGGTCAGCTCAAATTAGTGGATAGCCGTGCTGAATACGAGAGGCATCTTGCCGCTATCAGGTAGGGCGTCAGTGAGGGCTTCTCACTTAAGCATCTGAATTCGACGGGTCAAAGACCGTGACCCGGTACTATCACAGTCATACTCATGAAAGCCATCTGGGCATCCTGGCCCATGGCGCCCCAATTTGAAGCGCTCAATATCGGAGTGTCAGATCGAAAAGATAGAAATCCGATTGCTTTTTCCTCGCCAAAGCATCTCTCAAGTGTTTCGGGGCAGGGGAGTTCAGATTCACCGACCAACGTATTGCCTGTCCGCAGCTCATATAGAAGTAGTCCAGGCAGACGAATGGACTTCAAACCCACAGGCAGGCGATTCCTTCATTACGAAAACTAATAATTCACATCTGCTGTGTTCACTTGTGATGCTGGCCGAAGTGCAACCGTAGGGTCACCCATTTCGAACATCCCATGCCAATTCCCACACGGATACTCCCGCAAGTGATCGTCTTATCCATACCCCTGCCTCTAACAAAATGTGCGAAAGATTCTTGACACCACCGGTTCTTGGCACTACCGCGATGTGCCGCTCTGTTTCATTTTTGTGTCTACACCCGTACAGTTGGAATGTACCAGAAAAGGTGACGTTGGAGTGACACTCTCTGTGCATATGTCGTGGAATACGGAGTCATGCACATCATCCAACACGAAGGCAGGACGCGCATCTTCTTGCGTAATCGCGATCCGAATATTCCCCATCTTGATGTCCTTGGCGTGACGGATATAGAAACCGTAGGCCGGGAGTACGCCGAACATCCTGTTTTCCGGATATTTTTTTGAATTTTCCTCGACTTGACGCTGAGCATCAGCTCTTGTTCGAATGGGAAATCCGCCCAGGATCTCAATATCAACATCATAGATGGAGATATTTTCAACAAAATGTCCCGGTATACCGGTGATACTGCTGGTATACGGGCCGAAGTTGTGGAATTGCTTTTGCTTGTCGCTTAACTTGCCGGCCTTGTCGACGGTCGCATGGATACCGCTAATCTTTACATCGCGCAGTATCCCTACAGGCGGCTTTGTCGCAACCCCATCCACGTAGACCGGCCGATTGCGATCACCAAGCTTGATAAAAATGGGCGTTCCCACCACGTCCATCTTGATGTTTCGTACAATGACGTTCTCCATGGTTCCGCCGTCTACGACCTCCAGGGCAATTCCGGAGATACCCGTCTGATATACCTCGTTGTTCTCGATGAGGATATTCCTGAACCCACCCGAAGAATCGGTGCCGGCTTTTATGCCGTTACAAGTGCTTCTGACTCTATTGTTGCGAATCACCACGTTGTTGCACCCTCTGGTCGTATAGCCCTTAAGGCATATTCCATCATCGAGGGCGTTAATGTCACAATTCTCCACAACAAAATTGTCGCAATCGAGAATATCACAGCCATCGTTGTTTCGAAAATCGCTGTCCGTTACAGTTATTCCATCGACGTGAACGTTTCGGCACATGCTATAGGTCTCAGTCCAGAAACCGGACGACGTAAAAGTCACGTCCTTCACAAGCACGTTCGTACACTCATCGAACCAGATGAGACAGGGGCGATGCCTGGCGGTCCTGCCGTCGCTCATGAAATCGTTCTCGGCCTTGCTGTTGCCGTTAAGGGTGCCTTTACCCGTTATTGAAATATCGTGAGCGCCCTGGGCAAAGATCAGGCTGGTCAACAGATACTTCTCATCTCGCCTTCGCATTCTCGGTTTTTGTGGGGGATAGTCTTTGAAGTGAGGGCTGCCGAGCAATACAGCGTTGTCCTCTAAATGCAGGTTCACGTGGTCTTTCAGGAAAATCGTACTCGTTAGAAATGTCCCTGCCGGGACAACAACGCGTCCCCCTCCGGCGTTTGCACACACGTCAACGGCTTTCTGGATTGCCTCGGTGCAGAGAGTCTCCCCGCCTGCGACGGCGCCATATTGGACAATACTGACAACACCTCGACGCCCCAACGTGGACGCCGACGGCGGGGCTTGGCCGTAGAGCGAACATGCATTTTGTCCGCAGCCTACTATTATTGATAGAAACACTATGGCTCTGAGAAATCTTGTGTCATGTACCATTTCAATCCTTTCTTGATGTCTTTGACAATTGCAGGCTGATTGTCCCACGCTCCGTCCAGCCGGTCAATGTCGAGTATGGCATTAATATCGTCATATATGGAAATAATCCTTGTGAATGGCCAGAGTCTCCTGTAAAATCGTCCTATGGGAAACCTGGATGCTCCGTTTCCCGGGAGTGTGACTCATGGGCAGAAATCCCACCGTTATGCTGTTGATTGACACGTCAAGGGTGTTTGGGCGGGAGGTCTTTCGCGGCGTGACCCGGTATTCCCATCTTCATGGCCCCTGGATTCTCCATAACACCCTGCCCTTTTTCGGGAAATCCGCGAGGAATCTGCCTCGCTTAGACGGCGTTGACGTTGATGGTCTTATCGTCATGACCCCGGACAAGAGAATCACTGAATTGGCGGTAAAGACAGGGCTTCCCATTGTCGTCAAAGGGGTCAAGGGACCGGTTCCAGGGGTGCCCAATTTCATCAGTGACAACACCGGGGCCGGACAGATGGCGGCACAACATCTACTCTCTTTGGGCCTGAGGCATCTGGCTTACTGCGGCTATCACGGTGTCTCCTGGTCCAGGGAACGGGAGGAAGGCTTTGTCCAGAAGGTTGCCGACGAGGGCTGTCAACCCCATGTCTATCAACAGCCCCGGTCGCATCGAAAACGCGAATGGGCGAATGAACGGCAGATTCTAGCCGAGTGGCTCAGGTCGTTGCCAAAGCCCGTGGGCATCATGACCGCCAACGACGACCGCGGCCAGGAGGTCATCGAGGTCTGCCGCACGGTGGGCATCCATGTGCCGGCTGAGGCGGCGGTCATCGGGGTGGACAACGACGAGATCATCTGCGAGCAGGCCAATCCTCCGCTGTCGAGTATTGTGCGCAATTACGAAGAGATCGGCTATGAAGCGGCGGAGTTGCTGCGCCGGTCTATGGCCGGAGAGGACGTCAGTGACAAGACCGTCGTCATTCACCCCACGCGGGTCGTCTCACGCCAATCGACTGACGTTCTGGCTATTGAGGATCCCGAAGTCGCCGAGGCCATCCGTTTCATCCGCCAGACCGCGGCCCGGCCCATTGCGGTGCAGGACGTGTTAGAAACCGTGGCCATCTCACGCCGCCGCCTGGATCAGAAGTTCTGCCGAATCGTGGGACATCCTGTCCACCGGGAGATCACACTGGCGCGGATCGAGCGCATCGCACAGTTATTGCTCGAAACCAATCTATCCGTCACACAAGTCGCCTACGACCTGGGTTTCCACGGGCCGGACCACGTCGGTCGTTATTTTCGCCGACACAAGGGCATATCCCCAACCGACTACCGCCGGCGTTACGGACACAAGATTTAGCGCACCCGTGAGTCAGAACGTGAAAAACAAATCCCAGAGAAGTTATCGCCCAGTTCCATATCTGACGATAATTTTGCCAGATATGCCATGTACAGACCAGCCGAATTGTACGATATTAGAATCGCTGAAAGTGAATACCGTCATTTTCTCTGCCGCTGGGTCAGGTTCTGCAAAGCACTTTCCACTTGGTGCGGCGCACGAGCACGGACAGCAGCAACGTGTTCTCAGCAGAAACACCGAAAGTATAGTGAAGAAGGAGGAATACGATGTGCAAGAGAACGTTCTACTTGATCCCCTATGTATTGGTCTTAGGACTGGTTCTGAGCACTACAGCCCAGGCCGCCGACCCGAGTCTTATCGGCTGGTGGAAGCTCGATGAAGGGTCCGGCACGATCGCTCACGACTCCAGCGGCAACGGCGTCGACGGCGAGTTCACGGGCGACCCGCAGTGGGTGGATGGCGTCATAGACGGTGCGTTGCAGTTTGACGGCGTTGACGACGGTGTGGACACCGGTTACACGCAAAATCTTGCTAATTTCACCGTGGCTTGCTGGGTGAAGAGCCCGGCGGCGCCTTCGAGCGACAGCGAGGACGCCGGACCCGTTGAGCGACAGTTGAACTTCATGATGTGCTGGAACCGCCCCGAAGAAGAATTCCGGGGTGCGGTCATCGCAAAGATCAGTGGAACGTGGTACGCGGCGAAATATGAGCCGATGGAGGCTGATACGTGGTATCACCTGACGGCCACGTATGATGGAGATGCACTCAAGGCATACAGAAACGGCCTGCTCATCACGAACAATACCATACCTTCGGGACCTCCGCAGTCGGAGTCGAGAACTCTGAAGATTGGAAGGGGGCTCGTAACCTACTTCAATGGAACCGTTGATGACGTGCACGTGTACGATCGGGCACTGACGGAGGCTGAAATTCAGGAAGTGATGGCGATACCGTTGCCTCAGGCTTCCTTCCCGAATCCTGCAGATGGGGAACGCGAGGTACCGACGGACGAGGTGCTTAGCTGGAGGCCCGCGGGTGCAGCTTACGCCCAGGACGTGTATCTGGGAACCGTTTTCGAGGACGTCCGGGATGCCGAGAGAGACAACTCGCTCGGCGTGCTGGCAAGCCAAAACCAGGACGCGAACAGTTATATGTCCGCCGAACCTCTCCAATGGGGCCAGACCTACTACTGGCGCATCGACGAAGTAAACGGCCCGCCGGACTACACGGTGTTCAAAGGAAACGTTTGGCAGTTCACCGTGGAACCGTTCGTCTATGCTGTTGCCGGCGGGAACGTTACCGCCACCGCTTCCAGCTCGAACAGCGCCGCCGAGGGACCTGTGAATACCGTGAACGGCTCCGGGCTGGACGCCGGCGACTTGCATTCGGAGAACCAGACGGATATGTGGCTCAGCGGCAGCGAGCAGGGCGGGGCCTGGATTCAGTACGAG
>CAYZAH010000316.1:0-5504 GCA_964475805.1 uncultured Pirellulales bacterium
AACTGTTTGAAAAACTCAACGACAAGGACCTGATCAAAGTCGCACAGGTGGCTCCCTCGGTTCGCGCTGCCATTGGCGAGGGATTCGGACTGGCTCCGGGCCGGAACATGGAGGGGCAGCTTGTGGCGGCCTTGAAGCGCATCGGCTTCGACTACGTCTTCGATACCCAATTCTCCGCCGACCTGACCATCATGGAAGAGGCCAGCGAGTTTCTGGAACGGTTCCAGGCGAAAGGGCCTTTGCCCATGATTACCTCCTGTTCGAGCGCCTGGATGAAGTATATGGAGCAGTTCTACCCCGACCTGATCGAGAATATCTCGACGTGCAAGTCGCCGATGTCTATGGGCTCGGCGTTGATTAAGACGTACTTCGCCAACAAGATCAAGGCCGATCCGAAGAAGATACTCAGCGTAGCGGTGATGTGCTGTACGGCGAAGAAATACGAGGCCGCACGGCCGGAGCTGACGGTGGATGGAATCCGCAGCACGGATATTGTTGTCACGACGAGAGAGACCGTGTGGATGATCAAATCGGCGGGTATCGACTTTGTCAATATTCAGCCGGAAAAGTTCGACGAGCCTCTGGGACTTTCCTCCGGCGCCGGCGCCATATTCGGTGTCACCGGCGGCGTGATGGAAGCGGCTATCAGAACCGCATACGAACTGTATATGGGCGAGACGCTGATCGACATCGAGCTATCCGATATTCGCGGATTCCAAGGCATCAAGGAAGCGAAAGTGGTTCTGGACGGCCACGAATTGCGCCTGGCGGTCGCGCATGGTCTGGGCAACGCCCACCGGGCACTGGAAATGGTCAGGCAGGACCGCGACCGCTTCCACTTTGTCGAGGTCATGGGTTGCCCGGGCGGCTGCATCGGCGGGGGCGGGCAGCCTTACGCCACGGCTAATTCCATCCCGCTCGATCAGAAGTGTCTCGAGCTGCGCGCCCAGGCGCTCTACGGCCTGGATAGGGAAAAGACGATCCGGCGCAGTCACGAGAATCCGGACGTCCAGAGACTCTACAAGGAATTTCTCGGCAAGCCGCTCAGCGAAAAATCGCATGAGTTGCTCCATACGCACTACGCGCCGAAGTTGCCGAGAGGCATTGTCTCGCCGAGTCTGAAAGTCGTATAAGAGGGTGCAATTATGACTACACTGACCTGTAGAAAAGAAATAGAACGTGACGTTCGTGCGAATAGCTGGGCGAAGCGACGTATCAAGCCGGAACAGATAGAGAAATATCTCGACGGCGGCAAATCTTTCATCGATAGCGCCCGGATCGAGCGGGCTCTTGAGGAAAGCGTGAATCCCGATCCGAAGCGTGTTAGGGACATTCTTCAGAAATCTCTGGCTATCGAGACGCTGACGTTGGATGAGACGGCCTGCCTGCTTCACGTCGAAGACCCCGGGCTGCTCGCCGAGATGCAGCGTGTTGCGGCTGCGGTGAAGACAAAGGTCTACGACAATCGAATTGTAACGTTTGCGCCGCTCTACCTGAGTAATTTCTGCGTTAACGATTGTCTCTATTGCAGTTTTCGCCGCAGTAACGAGCAGGCTAACCGCCGGGTTTTGACGATGGATGAGATTCGGCGTGAAGTCGAGGTCCTGGCCGGTGTCGTCGGCCACAAGCGGCTGATTGTCGTCTACGGGGAGCATCCCAAGTCGGACATCGACTATATGGTCTCTTCACTGCAAGCCATCGCCGAGGTTAAAGTCAAAACGCGAAGAAGCTGGGGCCAGATTCGACGCTGCAACGTCAACGCCGCTCCGCTATCTGTCGAGGAACTGCGCCTCTTAAAGGACGCGGGCATCGGCACGTTCCAGGTCTTCCAGGAGACGTATCACAGGCCGACCTACGAGAGGGTCCATCCGGGCGACACCATCAAAGGGCATTATCTGTGGCGGCTCTACTGCATGCATCGTGCGATGGAAGCCGGCGTGGACGACGTCGGGATCGGTGTATTGTTCGGATTGTACGACTGGAAGTTCGAGGTGATGGCTTTGCTCTCCCACGCCATCGAGCTGGAGGACAAATTTGGAATTGGGCCGCACACCATCTCGTTCCCCAGGCTCGAACCTGCAGATAACACGCCGTTCGTGGAGAGCCCCGACCACTGCGTCAATGACGCTGTTTTCAAGAGACTGGTCACGGTGCTCCGGCTGGCGGTCCCCTATACCGGCATGATCCTGACCGCCAGAGAAAACGCGCAACTACGTCGCGAAGTCTTGCCCTTAGGGTGCACGCAGACGGACGCCTCGACAAAGATAGACATCGGTGGTTATGCCGAACGCAGTGACGAAGACCAGCGCGGCCGGAAGCAGCAGTTCATTCTCGGCGATACGCGTTCGTTGGATGACGTGGTTCGAGAGTTGGCTCAGGCGGGCTTCATCACGTCGTTTTGTACCGCAGGCTATCGTTGCGGCCGGACCGGCCAGAAGATCATGAAACTGCTTCGCACCGGCGCGGAAGGCCGGTTCTGCAAGCTGAACGCGATCATCACCTTCAGAGAATGGCTCGATGATTTCGGCAGCGAGCGGACCATCGCCGTCGGCGAGAAGATCATCGCCAAGGAAATTGAACAGGTCAGAAAACAGATGCCGGGAGTCTATGAACAGTTTAAGGACTATTACGAAAAGACCCAAGCCGGCGACAGGGATCTGTATTTCTAAGCACGCAAGATTGAACAAGGAAACTTTTCATGACAACGACCAACACAGACGAACCGATCACGCAAGCGGTGGAAGAGCAGAAATTCGCTACGCTCAAAGAATTCATCGCCGAGATACGTACTTACGAGCAGCCGGATTCGTATCTCATACGGGCGCTGCACAAAACGCAGAGTCTGTTCGGCTATCTCCCGATCCAGGCGATGGATCTGATCGCGCAGGAAATGGGCATACCGACGGCCCATATCTGGGGAGTCGCCACGTTCTATCACTACTTCAACCTGAATCCGCCGGGCAAGTATACCATATCCGTCTGCCTCGGAACGGCTTGTTACGTCAAGGGCGCCGCTCAAATCCTGGAGGCGATCAAGAACGAGCTGAAAATAGACATGGGCGAGACGACGCCGGACAAGATGTTCTCACTTCAGCCGGCAAGGTGCCTCGGAGCTTGCGGTCTGGCGCCGGTTGTTATGATAAACGACAAGATTCACGGTGAGTTGACCCCGAAGACCATGCTCGAATTGATTAAGAAGTATCGCAAGAAGGCTTCTTGAGAATAATGCCTGAACGAAACCTACAATCTGTTCTTGAGAGCGTATGTTACGGTCAATGCCCAGCGGTGGCCGACCTGGAATATCTGCTCGCCCAAAAGGACCGCGAGTCGAGCCGGCGGATAGCGGACCTGGCGGATGAGGTCCGTTCGCGTTACGTCGGAGACGGCATTGTTTTGCGCGGAATAGTTGAATTTTCCAATTTCTGCCGGGGTACTTGTGCCTACTGTGGGCTGAATCGAGACAACACGACCTTGTCGCGCTATCGGATGACAAAAGAGCAAATCCTGGAGTCAGTGAATGACATTGCCGAGGCCGGAATCAAGACCGTCGTTTTGCAGTCCGGCGAAGATACTTGCCTGGACCCTTTCTGGCTGGCGCGGGTGATAGAGGACATCAAGGACGAATTCGACGTGGCGGTGACGTTGTCCGTCGGGGAACGCAATACGGAAGAGTACGGACTTTGGAAACGGGCGGGGGCGGACCGCTATTTGCTCAAGATTGAAACAACGAATCCCACACTCTACAATTTGTTGCATCCGGGCATGAGTTTCGAAAACAGACGAAGATGCCTGTCGGATCTGGACAGCCTGGGGTTTCAAACAGGCTCCGGGAGTATTGTCGGCTTGAAGAGCCAGACGTGCGCCGATTTGGCACGCGATATACTCTTTTTTAAGGAGCAGGATTTTGACATGCTCGGGATCGGGCCTTTTATCCCGCATCATCACACTCCGCTTGCGGACCAGCCGCAGGGTGATCTGGGGCTGACTTTGCGAATGCTCGCACTGACAAGGATTTTGACAAAGGATACCCATTTGCCTGCTACGACGGCGGTCGACGTTGCCAGTCACGGCGAAGCCGTCGCATCGGCACTCGCGGCCGGGGCCAACGTTATTATGCTCAATTTTACGCCTCCGGCGTTCAGAAAGCTCTATGAAATCTACCCGTCGAGAGAAAGCCCTGCTTGCTCACCCAGGCGGACAATAAAAAAACTCGAAAATATTGCGGATCGTCTTGGAAGATACATTAGCTATTCCCGGGCTGATTCGTTAAAAAGTTGTCACGAAAATGTGCTTCGAACGTAAACGTGAATCAAAAAAACGAAAGGAGAGCAAGAATGGCCAACACAGTACTGATGATAGACGACGATCCGGAATTCGTCGAAGCGACAACGAACCTGCTTGAAGCAAAAGGGTATGATGTCGAGAGTGCGCCGAACGGCCAGGAAGGTTTCAAGAAGGCAAAAGCGATCAATCCCGATATCATTTTGCTCGACGTGATGATGACAACGGAATCGGAAGGCTTTGACGTGGCCCGCGCCATGCACAAAGAGGAGAGCCTTAAGAACACCCCCGTCATTATCATTAGCGGTATCAGAAGAGAAATGAATCTACCTTTCGGTTTCGAGCCGGACGAGGACTGGCTGCCGGTCAAGGCCGTACTTGAAAAGCCCATAAAGCCCGATGTACTCTTGAGGACAATTGAGGAAAGTATCGGCAGCAAGTAGAACCCGAGGTGTGTGTCCTCGTTTTTGCAGAAACATTTTTTGTGCAGGTGAAGAACACTATGATCAAGACACCGAAATCTCTGAGGCTTCATATCGGCCTGTTCGGAAGAAGGAACGTCGGTAAGTCCTCCATACTCAATGCTCTCGTCAAGCAACAAGTCGCCATTGTCTCTGAACAAGCCGGAACGACGACGGACCCGGTGGAGAAGGTGATGGAGCTCAAACCCATCGGGCCGGTCGTGTTTATAGACACCGCCGGCGTGGACGATGAAGGCGCCCTCGGCAAAGCGCGAATGGACCAGACCTCCAAGGTGCTGAACAGAACGGAGCTGGCGATCCTCGTCACGGACGAGTGGACAACCTACGAGAGTCAGCTTGTTGCGTTGTTCGGGCAGAAGAATATTCCGTTTGTTGTCGCTGCGAACAAAGCGGACCTTCGGAAAGACCGAGATCTCGAACGAGCCGCCGGCGAGAGCAAAATCAGGCTCATTGCGACGACGAACGCCTGCGCTGGGACTGGGATTGACGATCTGCGTCAAGCCGTTATCGACGGGGCTCCGGGAGAATTTACTTCCGTTTCTCCCGTTATCGCGGACTTAGTGAAATCAGGCGATCTCGTGATGCTGGTGACTCCCATTGACATCGAAGCGCCTAAAGGCAGGCTCAAAATGCTCCAGGTCCATTGTATGCGGGAGATACTCGACGCTGGCGGCATGGTTACGGTCTCCAAGGAGACGGAGTTGCCTTCGGCTCTCGAACGCCTGAACGGGCCGCCCGATC
>CAYZAH010000317.1:0-4190 GCA_964475805.1 uncultured Pirellulales bacterium
CCCGGACCTACGACTAATGCTGTGGCAAAGCTCGCCAAGCAGTACCACATGTACGTGATCTGCCCCATTCGCGAGCAGGCGGGTGACAAGCAATACAACACGGTTGTGCTACTCGACCGCAAGGGCGAGGTCGCGGGGTATTATCGCAAGATATTCGTCTTCTGGGGTGAAGGGCTGAACGTCAGCACGGAGGGCGTGAAAGTCTTCGATACAGATTTCGGCAGGATCAGTATTCTGACGTGCTTCGATCTGAACTTCCCCGAGTTGTGGCGCGCGTGCGACGACAAGGACGTGGACATCGTCTTTTGGCCGAGCGCCTATGGGGGCGGGTCGCCGCTCAACGCGTTCGCGATACTCCACCACTACTACATCGTACCCGTCGGGGCTGGCAATATTATGGACATCACGGGCAAACCAGTCGAGAACGTGGACACGCCGAAGCCGAAACAGTTCATCGTGACATTGGACCTGGACCGCACGTTCGTCCATTACGATTTTAACCGTGAGAAGGTCGAGAAAATGTTGGCTGAGCGCAAGGACGAAATCGTGGTCGAAAGAAACCTCAGCCAGGAAGACCTTGCTCCCTGGTGGCTGTTCAAGGCCACGAAGCCGGGTGTGCGCGTGCGAGAGGTTCTGCGTGAGTACGGGATCGAACCGCTGCACAACTACCAGCATCGAAGCCGCAAGCAAATCAACCAGGCCCGTGAGAAGGGTGAACGCATATAACGCCGAAACAAACCGAAAAGACTGGAAGTGCTATGCAAAGAAGAACGTTTATCAAGATGTGCGGAGCGGGGGCTTTGGGGTTGTGCGGGATTGGAGGCGCCTTCGGTGCGGAGCGCAAGAGTCGGCCAAACATTCTCTTCATCTTCATCGACGACATGGGATATGCCGATCCGAGCTGCTTCGGGAATCCTTTGATGAAGACGCCGAATATCGACCGGCTCGCCGCCGAGGGGATTCGCCTGACCCAGTTCTATACCAACTCGCCGATCTGCTCGCCCTCGCGCGTGGCCGTGATGACGGGCCAGTATCCGAGCCGCTGGCGGATTCATTCTTATCTCGAATCCCGCGCCAACAACCGCAAGCGCCAGATGGCCGACTGGCTCGATCCCCGCGCGCCGATGACCGCCCGGATTCTCAAACGGGCCGGCTACGCCACCGCCCACTTCGGCAAATGGCACGTCGGGGGCGGCCGGGACGTCGGCGATGCACCGCTGCCACAAGAGTACGGTTTCGATGAATCTCTCGTTGCGTTCGAGGGCCTCGGTGATCGCATTCTGTTCGGCAAGAAAGGTCTACCCGGCCAGAGCGCCAAGCTCGGCCGAGGGAAGATGGAGTATCTGCCCAAGCACAAATCGACGCAACGCTATGTTGACCGCACGCTGCAATTCATTCGGAAGAATCCTGACCGCCCGTTCTACATCGAGCTGTTTCCGAACGACGTGCACGATGCGCACCAGCCGCCCAAGGAGGCCATTGAGAAATGGAAGGCCGTCACGAAGAATCCCTTCGAGCAAAAGTTCTTCGCCGTGTTGGAGGAACTCGACCGCCAGATCGGCAGGCTGCTCGACGGCCTCGACGCTGACGGTCTGGCTGAGCGGACGCTCATCATCTTTACGAGTGACAACGGCCCGACCGATTGGCCGAGCTATTACCGCCAGGGTTTCGATCCGCCCGGCTTCACCGGTCCATTCTACGGGCGCAAGTGGAGCCTCTACGAAGGCGGCATTCGTATGCCGTTTATCGCGCGCTGGAAGGGCGTGATCCCCGCCGGAGCAGTGGACGACAAAACCGTCATGTGCGGCATCGACTTGGCGCCGACGTTCTGTCACTTCGCCGGCGTCGATGTCCCCGAGTCCGTCCGCTACGACGGCGAAGACATGCACGATGCTTTGCTCGGCAAGCCCTGTTCGCGCAAGCGGCCCATCTTCTGGCAATATGGTGACCCTTACGCCCGGCTGCGCCCCGGCAACCCGGACTTCGTCAGCCCGAGCCTCGCGATCCGGGACGGCGACTGGAAGTTCCTCATCAATCCGGATGGAACGCAAGCGCGGCTGTTCAATCTCGCGAAGGACCCCGGCGAGCGCAGTAATTTGTTAGACAAAGAACCGAAGATCGCCGCCGATCTCTGGAAAAAGATCCGCGATTGGGCCGGCTCCTTCGGCTTGGTTACGGAAGATGTGTCACCCGCCGGGCCGACATCGGGGTAGGTGACTTTCGGCGTGTGACAAGGTGACATATTGTGCAGAGTGCGCCTCAGTCCCGAAGGCCGAGCAAACTACGCAACCCACTCATCCCGGATTAACATTGAACAAACGGGCACATATTATCTATACTAACATATATGGGTCCAAAAAAGCCAGATTCTAATGACTACAGAATCTGGCTTCGGAGGAGGGTGATGAAAAGCTGATAATTGCTGCTTTGAAATCCCTTTCTGTCTATTCAACCATCCTTCAGTATCATCGTGCAGACAGCAACAATTTCTTTAGGAAAAAGTGCAACTTCAAACAAAAAATACACTTTTCTACAAAGAAATCAAGCCTTTTACCGGAAATTTCCCGAAATTTTCAGTTTTTTCTCGGAAACAAGTCAGTATCTCTCCCCCACCTCGGTAAATTTTACGCTTGAATGGGCGGCATTGTTCTCATATTCTAACGGGTGCGATGTGATTTCTTCGCGAAGTGACTTATTGAGAGATCGAAACAATGAACGAGCGGATTACCATTGCCGACTTGATTGAAGCGAAACGCCAAGGCCGGAAGATCGCGGCCGTGAGCTGTTACGACTTCACCACAGCCAGGCTTATGTCACAGACCAACGTGCAGATGATTCTTGTCGGGGACACGGCGGCCGAGGTTGTGCTCGGATTCGATTCGACGCTTCCGGCAACGATGGACTTCATGGTCACGATCGCCGCGGCGGTCCGGCGCGGCGCACCGAACGTGTTTCTCGTGGTGGACATGCCGTTCCTCTCGTGCCAGGTGGGCGTGAGTGAGGCGGTGCGAAACGCGGGGCGATTCCTTTGCGAGGCCGGAGCGCAAATGGTCAAGATCGAAGCGAGCCAGGCGTATCTCGATGTTATCAAAGCCGTTAGCGACGCGGGCATCCCGGTCATGGGCCATATCGGCATTACGCCCCAGCACATCAACAAGATCGGGCGATTCCGGGCCGAAGCCAGAACGGCGGGTCCGGCGCTCGAGATGATCCGTCTGGCCGAGCAGGTCGTGGCGCATGGGGCCGGGGCGCTGCTGATCGAGGGGACAGCGGCCGAGGTTGCGGGGATCGTTACAGGCCGCTGCGAGGTGCCCGTCATTAGCTGCGGAGCCGGGCCGGATTGCGACGGGCAAATCCTGATCGCGCCCGACATACTCGGCCTGAGTCAGGGACCGACCCCGAAGTTCGCGAAGAGTTTCGACGAGCTGGGCGAGCGGACGGTTGAGGCGTTCAACACCTACGCCAAAGAGGTGCACGCGGGCACGTTTCCCGACAGCGGGCACAGCTATCACATGAAATCGGGCGAGTTGGACCAGTTGCACGAATTGTTAGGCGGCAGACCCCGGAGCGAAGAGTTGCCCCTGAACACGTCTCTCCATTGAGAGCGCACACGAAGGGGAGCTACCCTCCCTGGGAGCCGCACGATCCTCCCAAATGTGCCAAAAAACCTGCCTCACCTGCCGATTTTTCGCGGATACGGGGTTTTTTCTTGTTACCGGGCGAGGCTTCGGCCCACTTTCATAGTGAAGTCCGGCTTGGATTGAAAAGTGCGTCGGAATATGGTAGAATGCGATAGTGCAAAATACGGATTGGCAGGATATTCTGGCTTGCTTAAATGGCGACGAAGACTCCTACGTCAGGCTGGTTCGGCGATATGAGGCACAGATCACCCAACTCATGTGGCGTTTCAGCAGAAATCCGACCGTCTGCGAGGAGCTTGTCCAGGACGTTTTTGTGGAAGCATATTTTAGTTTGAAAACTTACCGCAGCAAGGCACCTTTGCTCCATTGGTTGCGCAAAATAGGTGTTCGGGTAGGATACCGCTACTGGAAGGAACAGGCAAAAACAAGAGTTGCCGTTCCGCTGCAGGAGTTTGACGCCGTCGAGGCTAAGGAGCCGGATGCCGTGGACCCGTCGGTAGCGGGCCGAGTTTTGCACGGATTGCTGGCCCGGCTGCCCGCCGCCGACCG
>CAYZAH010000317.1:4290-5481 GCA_964475805.1 uncultured Pirellulales bacterium
GAGAGCGAGAACCTTTTGGAGAACCTGGGATGGATACATTAGACGCCATTGAAAAACTGGCTCAGCAAGCGCGAGCGGAAAAGCCTCCCACGTTTGACGTCGCCGAGCGGATACTGTACCGGCTCAGGCCCGAAGAGGAAACGTTCAGCGTCGTCGCTCTCGAGTTGTTCGCCAGCCTGTCGGCCGTCGCCGCTTCCGTGGTGGCGTACTTGTCCGTGGGCGCTTTGCGCTCGTTGACCAGTCCGCTGATGCAGTTCTTTACTCCCTTGCAGGAGGTCAGGCTATGGTAGACGAGGCCAGACCCTCGATTCCTTCTACCGGCAAGAAACGCCTATCCCGCCGGGGCAGGCAGATATTTTTGCAAGCGCTGGTCGGCATGATCATCCTGGCCTGCGGCGGTGTCATCGGTTGGGGTGTGGCTGTGCTGAACCTCAAAGACAAGATGATGATGTCTCCGGGGCCTCGTCCTCCGACACAGGAGGTCGTCCAGGACATGGCCGCCAGATACGGTCTGACCGACGAACAGGCTAAAAAGGTCGAAACGGCTTTTGGCAAAAGGCGCGAGGCCATACAAACCATCTTCGAGGAGTTCAGGACCAAGAGCGAAGCGGAGTTTCAAAAGCTCAGCGCCGATATCAAGAAGATTCTCACGCCCGAGCAGTACGCGCATTGGGAGCAGGATTTCGAGCGACGAAGACGTCCGGCGCCGTGGGACCACGGTCCGGGCAGGCCGGGCGAAAGAGGGGGTCCGGGTCGCAGAGGACCGGGCAGAGGAGGCTTCGGCAATGGAGGTCGGCGGAGAGACTTTGGCGGCGGAGGCCCAGGCCCCGGCAGGGACTTCGGCGACAGAGACCGCGATATACGGGGCCCCAGACCCCCGGAGCCTAATATGCCGCTACCCGCCATCCCGGAACCCAACGCTCCCACCGGCGAATAGCGCGACCCGAGTTAAAGTTGAAGGACATCTTTTACCCAAACTGACTCACTCCCCATGTCATCCCTGCGAAAGCAGAGATCCAGAAATGTCACGCCGTCAGTGGATTCCCGCCTTCGCGGGAATGACATGATGCGCCATGTCTCATGCGCCAACGTCAGTGGATTTTCCTTGCCAGGGGAAGCTTGCGGATGATATTGGCAAGAAAGAAGCTGAGGGGAACGGCAACGGACACCACCAGGGCAAATTTCAAGAGC
>CAYZAH010000318.1:0-5460 GCA_964475805.1 uncultured Pirellulales bacterium
TCAGCAGGCGGGAGTAACGAGAGGTACCGCATTTCGGAGCAACTAATTCAAAAAACAGGGTAAAGTCAATTTATATTTCTTGATGTCTAAGGAAAGGCTCATAAATTTAATGGCTTGCAGGGATCTATAAAAATCCTTCATCCCCGACGACTTTCTTCCTGGCGGCAGTACCCTAAAACCGCGTCGTCTGCAATAAACCCTGGCTGTCGCTCGATGCCGATACCGCCAATTCTTTTGAGTAAATACCCACCAGGCATCCATATTCAAACGAGGCTCAACGATCTCTGAACGATAAATACGAAATAGTGAGCAAAAATGAGATCGTCGATTTTGAGATGGAAAAACTATGATTTTCTGGAGTGGTAAGGGCAACCAGGCAGCCTTCTCAGATAATGGATTTGCGACGTCATTTCATCTGGAAGCGGTTTCTGGCACGGCACAGATGGCGCACCTGGATTTCCGACCTGGTGGGAAAAAACGAGATGGAACAAGTTTTGGACAGCGCTGTCCAAAACTTTCACAGGTAGCAGCTTGAAAGTAGGAAAAAACGCATAACCTACCATTATCACGTAATAATCAGTCAATATTGTCCAGATATTTTCCCTTTAAGGAGATACTTGGCCTGGACATCTTACAGATTTCTGTAGAATGTGGAGGGGGTATGGAATGGACACCACGCACAAATCCTGTCATCTCTACACTTGGAACAGACCTCTCCCGGTCTTATCTCTGCCATCTTCATGGCCGTCATTCCGATAAGCATCTCCAGTGTCTTAGACATGGGTTTTCCTCTGAACCAGGCCAATCTCCGCAGTGTCGCACTTCCTGATTGTGATAGTTCTGGTGTGTATGCCATTTTGTTTTGCCTCCTTCCTGTTGGTGGATTCTTGACAGACCTGTCCAGTTCTCGAATTATTCGAGATTGATTAGTGATTTCTTGGATGGTTATTTTAAGTCGCACAGGAAGGAAGAACAACGTTTACCCCCCCCTAGCCCTATAATGATATTTGGCGGGAGGCATGTATTCCTACCCCATGTTAGGGTGGTATTTCCACGCGCGGTCCGATTTCAACATTCTTAACAACGGTAGGGTGAAAAATAATCGGCAGTATTGTTGGACGGGGTGACCACGGTAGTTTATTTGGAAAGAATAAGTTTAGGGATGGGGAGAGGAAAACTACTGAAGCAGAGCCAGGAAGAGACCAAAATTCGAGGAAAAGTGGCTCACTTTTCTTGCCCATGGCCAGATTCTTTCATTTTATTCTGACTCGGAGCTTAACACATTGTCCAGTTTTTGGGGAGCATCGCCCTTTGCGCATACCCACGAGAACGCCGTGGAGGGCGGCTAATAGTTGAAACCGGCTAGGGGTTGGTCAAAGAAGCGCTTCCTCCATTTGGAGACGATCTGTCGAGGCAACTCAAGTCCTTGACCAGTTCCCGTGCTTGAAAGCCTCTCGGTATCAAGGAGGAGGATTTTGGTCCACATAAGGAATTGGTTGCCGCTTCCCAAGCCGATGTTGAAAAGGCGCCTTGAGGGTGGCGCAATGCTCTCACTAAGTGCATGGCCTACCGAAGCGACCCCTGATCAATCGCATTCCGGTGTTCTGCGCCTTCCTGTCCGAACCAAGTTTTATTCCTGCTCAAAAGAGACCATCATTAGCTAAATTCAACCACATAACAGAATCAATATTGCACTTGTTTCCACTTGAGTGCATGGAAGGCGCACCCTCCACCCCTGAGAAATGGACAATGAGGCAGCCAGGTGCCGGAATGGGTCAAGATTATTATCACTTCTCAAGGCCTGCGGCGTTCAATTCAAACTTGAGATCGCCGGGATTCCACTGAAATGTGGCCCAGAAAGGATCCTCAAAGCCTTCTACCTTCAGGTTGTGGATGGTAACGACGCCTCCCGGCTGAGGCTCAAAAGAGCTGCCTGTCAGGTCGACATCAAAATAGTAACCATCATCAAAATGGCTGCCGTAGGGGTAGTAATCCCGTATGGCAATCCTGTTCTTCGGATCGAAGTTGAAGTTGCCCATCACGAAGTCATTATAATTGTCGGTAACATAGTACGTAATACTCCAGGCCGGTCCCGGAAGTTCCTCTTGTATGGTCATGCTGTAGGTACTTGTCGCACTCGCATTTCCTCCCGATGTCACCAGCGCATAGACAAGCAAGGAAGGGCTGTTTCCTAGTGGCGCATTCAGCAGGAACTGGTGTCTCTCCGTTCTGAGCATTCCAACTTCAGCGAAATCGCCGTTTCGCTCGCCGGAAATCGTGATATCGTAGGAATCGCCGACGGTCCTTTTCAGGGTCACATGGTCCTCCTGGGCGAAGCCGAGAGTCCCGCTGAGCACCACGATCAGTGCACCTATTATTGTTATGACAAGAAGACGATACATCCTGTTCATGATTGCACCTCCTGGCTGATTGAATGTGGCCGTTCGGAAAGGCCGGCCGCTCCTTGAGGAGACCGGCCTTTCCAGGTTTCATTCGATATGAACAGCAATCACTATTGAACAACAATGGTTATATA
Organism: uncultured Pirellulales bacterium; assembly: GCA_964475805.1. Lineage (GTDB taxonomy): Bacteria > Planctomycetota > Phycisphaerae > Sedimentisphaerales > Anaerobacaceae > JAFGTG01. The sequence goes on from CAYZAH010000318.1 coordinate 2,537, forward strand.
GTCATAGTACGCAGGATCGTCGATCGCACCATCTCTCGTGAGATCGACCCCGAAATAGATTGTATAAACGCCGGTGCCCAATGTTCCTGAAAGAATCGTAGCATATCTATCCGTCAGATCCGATTGAGACCAAGTACTGGGCGTTGTAGTCCAGTTCCCACTCTGATTCAAGTAGAAAAGATAGCTGGAAAATTGGCCCAATACCCACCAATCAGCCTGTGTGCCGGCGTAGAGCCCATCAGTCAGTCTAACAGTTATGTTCAGATAAGTGGAAGGTGTAGCATAATATGTGCCACCATATCCGTTCACTTTGATGTCTACTATGGGTGGATTGGGAGAGTCGTCCGTCCTCAGAGTTCGTGTCCAAGTATGGTGGAGGGGTCCGTAGACGTAATAATTGTAAGTGTTCACCAGAAAGTTGTTCGTAAGTGGCCAGGGATCAAAGTAGAATATATTATTTCCTTCTAGACCGCGGACGACCTGTGCGTGAGCGCCACCCTGATACCAGTCCCACCTGGTTATGAAAGGCCGCCCGGCGTTGAGTTCAGTTTGTACCGTACTCTGCGATATCGCACCTGCTACGCCCGTGGTATCAATCCCGCGATCATCCAACATTTCTTGAACTGATCTAGCTCCATATCCCCAATAGTACAGGTAATTACCCTGATCGCAGATATGCCATAGCTGTAGGGTACGGAAGTCATAGCTGCAGCATTGGTCGTATCCCCAGCCAGAAGCGTCCCTCAGTTCATCGGCAAGAGTGCATTGGTTCACGCTGCCGCCCAGCCAGCGAACTATTGCCTGAGCCGAACTCGCCCAGCACCAATTAGTTTGCTGCTGTATTGTGGCATTAAGCGGAAGCACAATTGCCTCTGAATATGTGCTGATCCCAAAAATACAAATCACGATTAACGCAAAAAACATGCCTCGCTGTTTCATGCTTACCCTCCTTTTTCTGTCTACACCCCTCGCCTCCCGGCGAGTGGTTCAGATGATGAGAACGATGTCAACGGAATGCAAGATGCGAGGTCCTCACGGAACCCCTCACTGACCCAGCGATGGCCACAATTCCTTGGCCCCGCCCAGGGCTCTAGTCGAGCTCTTCACCGCGTTCAAGGACCCTCTGAGCCACGGCAGGAAGGACATCCTCTGCCTCATAAAGACCACTCGGATCCTTCCGGTTTACATCCATATCAAGCTGTTTCTCACCATAAGGAAAAAGGAATATCTTGCTCTCTCCATTTTGTTCCACAGAAATGAAGTCAATATGGGCGGCGTTCACCATTACATATTTCCCCTCCCCCTTCGCGGGAGAAAAGGTGGACGGCACCTGATTCATTCGTTTCCCGAAATCGCCCAAACTGCTTCCAACGACCTGCCATTTCCCTTCGATTTGCCCCACCGTCAACATCGCCACGCTCTCACCGTGGATTCTTACCGGAACGAACCATTCATCCATGGGCACAATCGAGGCGGTCAAGTCCGCTTGGCCCGTAGCGGACATGATCTTGTTCGCATTAATAGTGTAGACTTGAAAAGGAGCCTCCAATTCAATCCTCTTGGCTGTCTCATTCAACTCAGCGTCTCGAAGAGCTGATGCCAGTTCGTCCAAAGACCCAAATGTTAAATTCAGCGAATCCTTCGGAGGCCCGTATCGTTTGACGTATTCAACCATAAGCGGAGCCAGGAACAAATCCTTTTGTGCTTGTGCTATTCTTGTCACCTCTTGCGACTCTATCGCCAAACTGGTTCCCCAAGTGGACAGGAAAACCGCGAAAGCAAAAAAGACACAAAGACCAGTTGGAATCCTTCTCATCACAGATACCTCCTTTCATCAATGCATGATTTAAAGAACAATTTTGTGGAGTTCTCTTTAACACCAGATGGTTCTTCGATGGCCTTCCATCAGCACATGAGTGAAACCTTATTTATGGGTGTGGTGACATGGTGTTCTAACAAATTTCGGAAACAGCAGGCCCAGTTCACCATCAGGTAGCGCTCGTTCGCCCGGCCAAAAGACATTCGACCATATGGTCCCATGACAGTTGTCGGTCGGCATCAGGTCCTCCTTCCGAAAGAGCTCAACATCTGTTTTGATGCCTTCATTCAATTTGGTTACAGCCAAACGTAATTCAGCAGATCCGTATATCTTCCGGCATACAATGATATACAGAAAGTCTGGCCTTCAGACCTATAATCTCTTGTTCATCAAGGAGGGGATGGAAGTGGCGGTGTAGATTGAGGTCATGGAATTTGAAAACGCAAAAGGGACTTCCGCTGAGGCTTCTGAATTTAAATCCGGCAATCCTCCTTAATGCTGATGTTCTCGAATATATTTATTTTTTCTCTTACACCTCAAAGTAAGGAGTGTCAATCTAAATTCAGTTTTTGTGCAGAGACCTTTGGCTTGATTCAGTCAATAACCGGCCTATTTTCCGAGAGACATTGTTCATTTTGCTCGACTTTCGGTCTATTTTTCTGACTTCATTCTGGAACTGATGGCGGACAACTTGTCCTGTTCCGAAAACTGTGGGCACCGCGCCCTCTCTGGGTTTGGGCAGTTTTGGGTATTTTTGCTTTTGGTGCCTAGAAAGTAGAAGGGGGCCTAATACACACACTCACCCTGTTCCGAAAATAATCTCGAAGCGCTTCGAGAAATACTATGTTGGCGCTCGAAACGGATTTTTCGATTTATTCGTCATTCTGACACCTCTCACACACGCACAATCTGACATCCGTGTATGTGTGTGTGAAGCCATCAAGTTTTTCTGATTGAGGAGAAAAAGATGCCGAACCGGCATGAATGAAAGGTGATTATGGTGGTCTACTATTGTGTCTCATTTCTTAAAAAGTGCACAATAAAAAACTTCACAGACATCGCTCAAAGTCATCCGATGAATCAAAGTAATTGATAAGACGAATAA
>CAYZAH010000319.1:0-5422 GCA_964475805.1 uncultured Pirellulales bacterium
GCTGCTCTCAAGACCGAAGCAACTTCTTTTGACGATGTCCAGCCGGTTACCACGAATGGCGCCGCCACGATCGAGCACTTCAACCGGTTTGGAATCATTGTAGCCGGGCACGATCATTTCAGTTTCGAACATGTACCGTTTGTCGGCGGCGACAAAGATGTCACCCTCGACGATCTCGTGACCGGAGGCGGTGACGCCGTCACTGTGCTTTCCGCAGCACTTTGCACATGGACAATAGGCCGTCACTTTCATTCGAACGGTCCGCCACAGAACAGTCGACTCGGAGCGGATTGGCTCTATGGTAGCTGGTTCTGGAAGGATCGGCTCGGCCCCACTTCCAGCCACGCCGGACGGGACCACCGATAGACAAATCGCCGCCAAAAAGGGCATTGCGACCGAATATCGGAATTTTCTACGTCTCATGACACACCTTTCTTCCAAACCGAATGTGCTACAACAAAGATCGAGCTCATAGCGTCGCCGGCCTTTCGGCCGCGCGCATGCGCCATCGGTATGTTAGGTGTGCCGTGGAATCGATCCAATAGGGAAAAGACCGAATTCTGACTCCAAAATAGCCTAAAATCCTATAAGGGAAGCTCCCTATTTGGGGTGGCATGAAACGGAGCAGGAGGGATTCGAACCCCCGGTACCTTTCGGTACAACGGTTTTCAAGACCGTCGCCTTCAGCCGCTCGGCCACTGCTCCAGTTCCTACACTATACAGGCAAGTCGGCGGAATTGCAAAACCCGACTCCGAAACCAAGATGATCCCGGGCAAATACGCGATTCGTGTGTGAAGATTCCCCGAGAGCATCTGCATGCCCGACGGTCATTTCTGTAATCACGGCCAAAAGAGTGCGAAACCTGTTCTTGGCTATGTGTCGCCGCACTCGAATGGGTGCCAGACTGTCATCATGCCACTTGTCATTCTGCAAAAATGACAGCCCCTGGGCGTATCTCTTTTACCCCCTTATCGTTCTAAGTACAGATTACTAAGGCTCTTACAGCCACAGACGGAATCTGGCACACATTTTGCAATTTAGTAGAGTAGGTAGAGACATGAAGAAGAAATGAGATTACGAGCAATGAATAAAGGAGGTGACTGATTATGTTCTTGAACCGATGGGACCCATTTTTCGACATGGGTAAGACACTCGAAGAGATGGACAGATTCCTCAACGCGGCCAATCGTCCGCTGAGCTTGAGGAGCGTCCCCCGTGGGACATTTCCCGCCATTAACATCTACGATCAAGGGGACAAGACAATCCTCCACGCCGAGATCCCCGGCGTCGATCCGAATGAGCTGGAACTCACCGTTCTGGACGACACCGTGACGATCAAAGGTCAACGTCCGTACGAGGGCAACGACCAGGACCGGATATATCGCAGAGAGCGAGCGTCCGGGGAGTTCGCCCGAACGCTTACTTTGCCGGACTCCGTTGATCCCGGGAAGGTGGAAGCACAATACAAGAACGGCGTACTTCGAGTGACCCTCGAAAAGGCTGAGCCGGCCAAAGCAAAGAGGATCAGGATTCAATCGTAGCGGTCGGTCGAGTGAGATTCCGCAAGGTTAAACGGGGATGTTGGTCGTGAAACAAGACGACCAAGTCAAAAGGTCTGAAGCATCGATTGGAGGTGATCGTTATGTCAAAGAAAGAAATAGCAAAGCGCGAAAAGGCGGAGGTTGTGCGAGCCGAGAGAGAGCCGGCGCAGTACTTTCAACCGGCAACGGACATCCGAGAGACGGATCAAGAGGTTATTCTGCAATTCGATATGCCCGGCGTAAGTAGTGAGAACGTCGAGCTGACCGCGGAGAAGGGAACGCTCACCGTCACGGGAAAGGCCGATCCGGAAGAGCAGGGAAATGCTGTGTATCGGGAAATGCACGTTGGCGACTATCGCCGCGTTTTTTCGCTGAATGAGAGCGTCGATAGCGAACGCATCAGCGCCGAAATGAAATCCGGAGTCCTGACAGTCAGGATTCCGAAGCCCGAAAAGGCCAAACCCAAACGCATTGCCATCGCGAGCGCTCAGTAGAGCCCTTGTCCGAAGCAGACGGACGTAGGCAATTTGACGGAGGCAATTAGGCAAATTGCCCATGTGAAAAGTGCTCGGGTTGTCGTAAGCGAATAGATAAGCAGATTCGTACTGATTCGACAGCACATAGGTAAAAACTCAAAGAATAGTGAAGGAGACTCATTATGGCACTGTTACCGGTAAGAAGACGAGAAGGAGAGAGGGGTCCGTTGGCAAGACTCCATAACGAGATGGACGATCTGTTCAAGGGTTTTTTCAGCGACTGGGACGGTCCGTTCTGGGGCAGAAGTCGCTGGCCCGCGCTGGACGTCGCTGAGGACGAGAACGAATTTGTCGTCAAAGCCGAAGTCCCCGGCTGCAAAGCGGAGGATATCGACATTTCCGTGCATGGAAACATGCTGACGATCAGCGGTGAGAAAAAACAGGAGAAGGAAGAGAAGGTCAAGAACCAGTACCACGTCGAGCGTTCTTACGGAAGCTTCAGGCGTGATCTGACTTTGTCGTCGGAAGTCGATCCGGACAAAGTCGACGCAACGTGCAAGGACGGTGTCCTCTCGATAAAACTGCCGAAGACTGAAAAAACAAAGGCGGTGAAGATCAAAGTGAAAGAGAAAAGTTGAGTTGCCCAACGACACCCTCCTCGGAGTGAGTAGATACAGGCAAGAAGGAGAGTCTGGACGTGGCGAAGAACTACTACGCGATATTGGGCCTACCGTGGAATGCGAGCGCAAGCGAGATCAGGGACGCGTATCGTCGGCTCGCCAAGGAGTTTCATCCGGACCGCTACGCCGGACACAGGCAGAGATTCCTCGACGTCCAGGAGGCCTACTCGGTCCTTAGCGTTCCTGCGAGGCGCAGGACTTACGACGAGCAGATCGTGAGGAAGCCGGCCCGTTCGTATCGCGGCTATGAGCCCTACGGGGCCGGCCTCCAACCTGAACCGATCATCTCCGAGGACAGCCCCGCCGATCTCGGTGACATCTCGCTGACGCGTTCCTTTCAAACGTTCACGCCCTCCTATGACGATATCTTCGACAGGTTGTGGAGCAACTTCAGCAATCTGAGCCGGCCGAAGTCGGAGGCGGTTCGGAGTCTCACGGTTGAAGTGCCGATCACGCCGGAGCAAGCACGCCGGGGTGGGCAGGCGCGCGTCCTCGTGCCCGCCCAGGCACGCTGTCCTTCGTGTGGGGGCTATGGCGGGGTCGGGCTGTACGAATGTGCGCAATGCGCGGGCGAAGGCGTTATCGTAGGAGATATTCCCGTCTCGATCTCATTTCCGCCCGGACTGCAAGGAGATCATACGGTCCTCGTAGCCCTGGACCGCTTCGGTATCCGCAATCTGTACCTGGCGGTCAACTTTCGTCCCAGTTCGGCGATATGATTATTCCTCTTCCAGGGCGCCGGCTAAACCTCGTCGTCTACCGTAGATGAGACCCCGAAGGCTCAAGTCGGGGTCTTCACGCTTGACACTAAGCGGCAACTTGTTCTCCGTAACGATTGTGTAGCCCTTCTCCTCCATGCAGTGGTCCAAGTACTTGTGCTCGTAGGACCCCGGCTTATGGTTCGTGACACGCTTGGCCAGTTCGGCCTCACAATCCGCACAGTCTATTTTGCACTGATCGAAAGTCTTGCCCTCTTGATAGTAGTACTTGGCGCAGCCGCTGCAGATACATAGTGCCGCAATGAACACAAGGATAGTCCAACTCCAGCTTCTCATGACACAACTCCTTCCGGACACTGAACTCGGTCCGAGGCTATTCCGTCCTCCTTTGCACAGCACCGCCGCTGGGCATTTCTCAATAGAATACCAACTTTGCCACGCAAATTCAACCTTTTTCGGCTTTCGGGATTCGTCGGGGCAAAACACTTGTTTCTATTGCATGAACCCGTTTCCGACCCTATAATATGGCTTGATACGCTCTGGGATAGAATATGAGAGATAAGGAGACAATCATGGAAAGACGATCATTCTTGAAAATCGCCAGCGGGGTTGTCGCAGGCAGTACGATCAGTGTCCGGCCGGCCATAGCCGCCGAGAAGACCACGTCTACATACACAGATGAGAAGGTCAGCGGGCTACCTCGGCGTGAGCTCGGTCGCACGGGCGAGAAGGTTTCGGTGATCGGCTTTCCGGGACTGGCCCTGAGCCACTATGATCAGCACCGCTGCAACGCGGGCCTCCGGGATGCGCTCTACCGGGGCTTGAACTACTTCGACGTCGCACCCGCCTACGGCAGGGACGGGGAGTGCGAAATCAAGATGGGCATCGGACTTCAAGGCCTCGACCGCAGCAAGTTTTTCTTAGCTTGCAAGACCAAGATGCGGGACAAGGACGGCTGCCGCATGGAACTCGAGCGTTCGCTCAAAAGATTGAAGACCGACCATTTCGATCTGTATCAATTGCATCACATCCGCACGCCACAGGAAGTCGAGCAGGCTCTCGGTCCGAACGGCGCGATGGAGACCATCCTGAAAGCTAAGGACGAGGGCAAGATTCGCTTCATCGGCTTCTCGGCTCACACGACCAAAGGCGCGCTGGCGGCTATGAACGGCTTTCCCTTTGACACGGCTATGTTTCCCATCAATTTCGTCGAGTACTACAAGTTCGGTTTTGGTAGGGCCGTCATGGAGCTTGCCGAAGAAAAAGGCGTGGGCGTGCTGGGTATGAAGGCGCTGTCGAAAGGCCCGTGGCCGCGAGGAATGGAACGGACCCGGAAATGGTGGTACCGCGCGACGGAGACTCAGGACGAGACGAACGCGGCCGTACGCTTCACCCTGTCGCACAAGCCGGTCGTCGCGGGCATTCCGCCGTCATTCCTCGACCTTTTGGACAAGGCTATCGAAGCCGGGCGGTCTTATCGTCCCATCGCCGACGAAGAGACAAACCATTTGAAGAAAACCGCCGGGGAGTGCCTGTCCTTATTCAAAAGCCAGGAAGACGCCGTCGCTCACGGTCGGCATCTACATGAACCATATCCTGACAATCTCAGTGCGTGCTGTCCCTGCGCTCATGCTTAATTAAGCTGCAAATGGGATGGCATTTTGATTATACCGAATGGTTGTGGTTGTAGGGTGGGGCTTGCCCCACCTTTTTTCTATCCTTCAGGTCTTTCATAAAGACGCACCTTTTGTGGTGGACATTGAGAAATTTCTTTTCATTTTCCTGGTAACACTTCTGTAAGTCTGCGCACTGTACTATTGATGAACATTAGCTAAGGACAAACAAGGAAAGCGTTAGAGCATGCGTATGCACTCTGTCTTCATGAGTCATGTCGAGCGGCTTCGGCGGCTCGTCGTTAGAATGGGACTCAGTGCGGAAGATGGAGACGATATTCTTCAGGATGTATATCTTGAGGCTGTTAAGCGGCCGCCCAACGCCTGCAACG
>CAYZAH010000320.1:0-5402 GCA_964475805.1 uncultured Pirellulales bacterium
GGCACACACTTTCGCGTGCGATCTCTTTGATCTTGCGCATAGCCGGCATCAACATGCCTAACAACACCGCAATAATGGCGATCACCACGAGCAGTTCGATCAACGTAAACGCTCTCGCCCTGGACAGCATGCGTCTTTGTCCATACCTCATCATGTGTTGCCTCCTAGAACATCCCCATTCAAAATTGACTTGAATCACTTCTCACAGGCGTCGACTTCACCATAAGTCACCGGAATTCGCATCTCTACTCTACTATATTCACCTGAAAAAAGCAATGCCTTTCAAATATTTTGTTTTCCTGCGACTTTCGACGTCGTGTGTTCCTCAATTCCGGTGGATATCCTGGGTCGATACTCCGGCAAATTGAGCAATGATGGCGAGAAGATCGCCTTACAACTCTTATCGCCTTTGGACGCGGCGATTCTGCGGTTTGAACACAACGACAGGTGGTATCCCGGCAACGACGGTGGAGGCTACTCGCTGACGATCGCCGATCCGGGAATCCAGCCCGCCGGCTGGGGCCTGCCCGAAAGCTGGCTCCCCGCTGTGCCGTCGCCGGGCCGTTAGTTAGGTGACGGCTGTGCCTTGAGCTTGAACACAATGGCCAGATCGTCCACCTTCTTGGTCGGCGTGTGGACCACAAGTCCCGCCGGCTGTCGCTCCCACGTAATGCGCTCACTGGTTCCGAGCATGGAGACGTCGGTGACTTTGACGTTTCGGGCTTTGCCGTCCTCGCCAAACATCTTCATCGTGATCACCTTGTTCTCACCCGGCCAGCCGAGAATCACAGCGTACACCGTATTGCCCTTGCGCGTATAGCGAATATCTTGCGCCCCGTAGCTTCCCCGCATCTTGGAGAAGCCACCGCCTTTTTGCATCTGAGTCGGCCCTTCACCATACTCGACGAAGGGACGCGTGCCGTAAATCGCCTCGCCGTATTTCGAGAGCCATTCGCCCATGCTCAGTAAAACTTGCTTCTGATTGTCCGGAATTGTGCCGTCCGCCTTGGGCGAGATGTTCAGAAGCAACTGGCCGTTCTTGCTGACGATGTCGATGAGCGTGCGGAGCACCTCGGCCGCGCCTTTGATCCTGAGGTTCTGTGTGTAACACCAACTGCCCCGGCTGATCGTGTCGTCCGTCAGCCAGACGAAGTCGGTCAGCTTGTCGGCCCGCCCCTTTTCGTAATCGTCCATCGCGACCTCACGCGGCAGGTCGTCCTGCTTGAACGTCACCACCACCTCCTTGCCCGATTCGGCGGCCTTGTTGAAGTAGTGGGCCAGGTACTCCATCTTGACCTGATCGGGTATCTCGTTCAGCCACGAATCGAACCACATCAGGTCCGGCTGATACTTGTCCACCACCTCGATCAACTTGCCTTTCCACATCTGGAGGAATTTCTCGCGTGGGATATAGCCGTACATGATGGCACGTTTCGGATCGTCGAGCAGTGATGGAAAATCCCTTTTGACGAACTCGTAGTGGCCCGTCCAGACCAACTTGCCGTTCTTCTCGATCTGATGCAGGTTGTTCCTGGCGTGATGGAAGCTCATGACGAACCTCATGCCGCGTTTGCGGATGGCCCGGGCCAGCTCGCCCGCAATGTCCCGCTTCGGCCCGGCGTCCATCGCGTTCCATGGGGTCAGCTCGCTGTCCCACATCGAAAAGCCATCGTGATGTTCCCCCACCGGTCCGGCGAAACGCGCTCCCGCCTTCTTAAACAACTCGGCCCACTCGTCGGGGTCGAATTTCTCGGCCTTGAACAGCGGTACGAAATCAGGGTAGCCGAATTTCGTCGGGTCGCCGTAGGTTGCGACGTGATGTTTGTATTCCCGGCTGCCGCCGCTCTTGTCGTACATATTACGCGGGTACCATTCGCTGCCGAAAGCGGGCACGCAGTAAACGCCCCAGTGAAAGTAGATGCCGAACTTGGCGTCGCGAAACCAATCGGGTGCCGGATTGTGCTTCTTCAACGATTCCCAATCGGCGGTATAGGCCGGAGATTGATCGTTACCCCTTGCAGCCGGTTGACTCCACCCACCATTCAATAAAGCCGTCACCGCCGCCAGGCAGATAATGCGTGTCATTAGTCTGGCCATTTTCAGTCCTTCCAAATTCTACTTAGCCAAGAAGTGTTCGAGGAAAAGGTATATCTGCTCGTTCGATTCGGGAGTCGGGGAATGACCCTCGCGGCTGGTCAACGCCACCCTGTTCGCATAGCCGAGAAGCTTGTTGACCTCAACAGCGCGATTGAGGGCTTTCCAGCGAGCAGGGCGGTCTTCCGCACCGCCGGAGACCAGGAACGGCCTGGGAGCCATCAAGGCGTGCAGCTCGTGGAGGTCGTGCCCTTCGAGAATCATCTTCGCATACGGGCCCGTGCGAGGATTGGTCGCGCTCGGAACGCCTCGCTCGCGCTGGCGGGCGGGATCGTATCCCAAATACCACGGCTCCCAGTAATTCACGTTGGGACGGGTTTCGTCGAAGACGATCCCCGGATCGGACCAGACGCCACAGGCGAATTTCTCATAGAGGCATGAGGCGAACATGGCCCATTTGCCGCCATAGGAATGGCCCATCACAGCGATCCGGTTGGGATCGACCTCAGGCAGCTCGGCCAGCGCCGTATGGCAATTGGCGGCGACGTAGGCCAGCGCCGAGAGCGGCTGGAGCGGGGTCTTGTCGCCCCAATCGTACAGAGGCTTGTACGGCGCCTTCAAACTGGCGAACTCCGGCGTCCCGATAGAGAGCGCCACGAATCCCCGCTTAGCTAATTGATAGGCGAAGTCTCGCAACTCTCTGCCCAGACCTATGCCTGTGTTCGGATCGTAATAGACGACTAATACGGCAGGCGACGACTTCGCCCCGTCAGGGATGAGCAAATAGCCATCGACCGTTTGCTCTCCGGGCGCTATCTCGACGCGAACCTGGTGCTGGGTGAAGTTTTCCCGATGCTCTTTTGCCAGGTACTCGATTTTTGGTTTGTCGATCAAAGGAGGCCAGTCTCCAAGGTACCCGCGCCACGTTTTCAGAATTTCCTGCCGGCGACGTTGCCAATCCGTTGGTGTTTTGACCTTCGTCCCGTCGTCGAAGATCAGCGGCGATTTGTACTTGCCGAAATCCCCCGCAAATTCCGCAGGCGGACTGAAAAACGGGGCGATCTTCTCCGGAATCTCGTCCGTTCCCGCGCGGGCCGCTCCGCCCAGGTTCGGCAACACCAAAAACGCAATTGAGAGTAAAGCAAGTGATTTCATCCCGTTCACCATCCACTGTGGTTTCTCGAAATCCGGGACTGTCTGTCCGCCGAAGGCGGGCTGACTGTCCCTTTCGTCAGCCAAGCGGGACAGGCGCCTTTTGACGGAACGACGCCGTCAGAAGGAGCCAGTCCCAAGAATCCTACGTACCCCACCATACCCGATTTCGCCTCATTCCGCAAGGATGGCTCTGAACTGACGGGCGTGCCTTGCGTATAGCTAAGCGTGGGCGCCGGGTGTCCGGCGATGTTCTTCAACACGGGTAGACCGAAGGTTACGCACGTTTGCGCGGAGGCCGGACCTTGATCCCGTGCAGGCGGGGTAGAAAGAATCGAGGTAGGGCATGGATGTGTCAAAACATCGAACCGACTCACGTCTTGCAAGTGGAGCCGTCCTCACTGTTACTTTGGTTGCGATATATCTGACGTTTCCGGGCCGGGCGAGAGCCGAGGCTGTGAGTTTCGAGTCGCTGCGCCACGAGGCGCAGGAGCGGGCCGGGAAGCCGTACATGCCGGAATTGGGCAGGTTGCCCATATCGCTTGCGGATCTTGATTACGACGAATACAGGGCGATAGAGTATCGCCCGAAACGCGCGTTGTGGGCCGGCGACGGCCTGCCCTTCGAGGTGGAATTCTTTCACCGCGGGTACCTCTTTCCCCGGCGCGTGCAGATATTTGTCCTCCAGGACGGCCGGGCGAGCGAGGTGCACTTCTCGCCCGGGATGTTCGACTACTCCCGGAGCACCATTCAGCCCGACCAGTTGCCTAAAGACATAGGCTTTGCTGGATTCCGATTACTGGGCGTGCTGGACCCGACGGAGCGGTACAGTGAGTTCATCAGCTTTCTGGGCGCCAGCTACTTCCGAGCACGGGGTGCTGGTGAGGTCTTCGGAGCTTCCGCGCGGGGTTTGTCGGTCGGCATGGGCTTGCCGAATGAGGAGTTCCCCTTGTTCGACGCCTTTTGGATCGAAAAGCCCACTGCCAACGCGCGAACGATCACAGTCTACGCCTCGATGGACGGCCCCAGTCTGACGGGCGCGTACCGTTTCGACATCAGCCCGGGCGTCGAGACCGTCGTGGACGTGCACGCCGAGATATTCGCGCGCACAACGCTCGACCGGGTGGGCGTGGCCCCGCTGACGAGCATGTACTTCTACGGGCTGAACGGACCGATACCGCCGCAGAACGACCGGCCCGAGGTCCATGATTCCGACGGCCTGCTGATCTCCGACGCTTCGAGCGAATGGATATGGCGCCCGTTGTGGAACCCCAGGACGCTCTCGCTCAGCACGTTCGAGATTAAGTCGGTCAACGGCTTCGGCCTGGTGCAGCGGGACCGCGACCCTTGCGACTACAACGACTCGGGCGCGTTGTATCAGAAGCGTCCGAGCATCTGGGTCGAGCCTCTGAAGCCCTGGCAAGGGCGTGGCGTGCAGCTTCTGGAACTGCCGAGCAACTGGGAAGGCCAGGACAACGTCGGCGCGTGCTGGTTGCCGCCGGAAGAGACCCTGGCCGCCGGATCGCTGTCAATAGCGTACCGGCTGCACTTCGGCGGGGCGACCCCCGAACCGGCGGACCTCGGAAAAGTCGTATCCGCGCGATGGTCCGGATCGGGTCATGCGGGCGGGCGATTCGAGCTGGATTTTACCCCGGGCGCCGCGGGACCCGATCCGCAAGCCACCCCGAGTGCCGCCGCGGCCAAGATCACCACGACCACCGGACAGGTCGCCTCGGTGTGGACCCGTCCGGACCCGTCGGGCAAATACTGGCGCGTCACGTTCGAGGCCACCCCGCAGGTGGATCAAATCATGGATATGCGGGTGTTCTTGCAGGAGGGTGGGCGTAGATTCACTGAAATCTGGAGCTTCGCATGGCCACGCTGAGCCGGGAATTCATCGAGCAAGACAAGTCTCCGCCCCATGACGGGCCGGAGGAGACACTGAACCGCCTCAGACTCTATTTCCAGCGTTTCGATCTGCCCGAACAGCGGACCGCCGCTATCGCCGATGGCCAGCACGACGAAGACACGCCTGGTTAGTGCATAATTAAAATCAAAGCCTCGCCTTCCCCGGTTCTTGCTTTTGTTCGCTCCGAGCAAGCCACTATCAGTGTGCGCATCGACCTTCTCCCACTATGGTCAAATCGAAGAGAAAA
>CAYZAH010000321.1:0-5401 GCA_964475805.1 uncultured Pirellulales bacterium
TTGGCTGGCTGCGCGGGACGTGGGTTCTCGCGTTGCGGCCGCAATATCGGACAAAGTCAAAGATTCTGCTGTGCCCGGCGGCGGCAAAACGACGCCCGTCAGGCAGCGGCGCCGATTTGGAGTACGGCGACTCCACGCATACCTATATTATGGGATCGGGAGGGATTTTCGATTCGCGTGAGGAGGCCAGCTACGGTGCGAACAACTGGATCTACTACGGCGAGGGCACCGGCGCCATCCAGAGCCGTCCGATCCCCTGGAACTGGAAATTCAAAGATGTCGCCCAGGCGAACCGAATCCCCGTTTTCGCCGACACGATGTGGAGGGGGGGCGGACCGTGTTACCGCACCAGTGAGTCCGCCGCACCGTCGGCTACTTTCAACCGCATCGCCCCGCCTCAATTCGACGGGGAGTGGGTCGACTACAACTGTGAAATGAGGCACTTTGCCATCAACCGGCACCAAACCGGTGATAATGTGCTCTTCATGGACTGGACGGTCAGGAGCGTCGGTCTCAAGGAGCTCTGGACACTCAAATGGCATCGCAAGTATCCGGTCAACGGCCCCCTGACCAAAGCCGGCGGCATGCAGCCCAGCGCGTGGCCGGCCTGGATGAGGAACTTCAAGGACTACTAAGAGCCGGCTGAACGCGCGGCGGGTGGAAATGGAAAAAAGTGCGTTCGCGCGTTTTCTAAATTATCGTTTCTTTCGGTCCTGCCAATAAACGGAGCGTTTTCATATAGAGGAGGTACTCTATGGGGTGATACAACGTCCTATAATCAGGTCTCGCCGTGTGTTTTTTTCCCGTTCGCCGATAAAGAATTTTCGGTGTTCTTGTCGATAACTTGGGTCTCAAGATGGTATCGACTCGATTTGAAGCCCGTTGAGGTCAACCGAGACGGAGAATTGGACGACGGAAAAGGAGAGCTTTTGACCGTGTGACCGGAATCCTGACAGGCAACAGTCCATTCCTTCCCCGGATCAGATGGTTGGCTAAACTGTGGCAATAATAACTGAGAATCTCGAACATCCTGGACAACGACCGCATTACCGGGCCGTGCATCTCACGGCGAGTTTCCTTGAATTGCCCGTAGTGAGACCGGGCAAAGACTTTCTTTCTTGACGTTTCTTGACGGCAACGCGTGTCTCGGTGCGTGGCCGAGGCACAATGAACTTGCAACTGAGTCTTTAGAAGGAGGACAAAACGATGTCCAACAAACTGATCTACCTGATGTGTTTCGTCCTGGTGCTGGGCCTTGCCGGCGTCAGCCCGGCCGGCCTGGACGATGATCCGAATCTGGTGGCCTGGTGGCCGATGGACGGGGACGCCAACGACGTCTCAGGCAACGGTCTCAACGGCTCGCTGGTCGGCGACGCTCATTTCGTGGCCGGGTACATCGGCCAGGCAATCGCCTTGGACGGCGACGGTGACTACGTGAACATCGACGGTTGGCAGGGTTTGCTGGGCGCCCCGGCGATCAGCGCCGGCGCGTGGGTCAATACGACGAGCACGGCAACCGCCGACACGGGCGCGAATTCCACGAATTCGATCCTGGAGTGGGGACCCAACGTGTCGGGTCAGCGTTTCGGCTGGCGGATCAATGCCGGCCGGCTCCGCTTTGAGCATCATGGCGGCAACGTCCAGGGTAATACGGTTCTAGCCGACGGCGAGTGGCACAACGTGGGTATCACGATCGAAGCCGGCGCGACGGTTTCGTATCCGCAGGTCATTCTCTGGCTCGACGGCCGGGACGACACGATCCCCACGACGGACGCGGACCCGGTCTTTAACCTGACCGCGGCCGGTGACGCCCGAATTGGCAGCCGCCTTGCGTCGAACGACCGCTTCTTCGACGGCATGATCGACGAGCTGCGCCTCTACGACCGTGTCCTCACTAAAGGCGAGATGCGACTCCTGGCGGGTCTTTTGAAGTCCTACGATCCCAGCCCGGCCAACGGTGCTCTGGTCGAAGCCACCTCCGCGCTGCTTCAATGGACGCCCGGTCCCACCTCCACCGAGTTCGACGTATACTTCGGCACAAATCCGGCGCCCGGCCCGGACGAGTTAGTGGCACGCCAGAGTGAATCCGCGTATATGGCTATGAATCTGGTTGAGGGCCAGATGTATTACTGGCGCGTGGACGACGTCGAAGAGGACGGAACGGTTCACGTCGGCGACGTTTGGAGCTTTTGGGTTGCCCCGAAGCGCGCCTACGATCCCAGCCCCAGTGACGGCGCCATAAACCTGGTGGACCTGGAGACCGATCTGAGCTGGACGGGAGGCTGGACCCCGGTCATGCACGCCGTGTACTTCGGTACCGACGCCGACGCGGTGGCCAGCGCCACCGGTGCTCCTCCGCTGATGGATACGACCTACGACCCCGGTCCTCTGGAATCGGGTACAACCTATTACTGGCGAGTGGACGAATTCTACGGCACAGAGTGGGTCACCGGTCCGGTCTGGAGCTTCTCGACGGTCCCTGTGATCGAGCCGGCCGACGATCCCAATCTCCTGACCTACTGGCCGCTCGATGAGATGGGTGGACGAACCGCCGTGGACATGTCCGGCCACGCTCATCACGGCATCTTCATCGGCGATCCGCAATGGGTCGATGGGCTCGCCGGCGGCGGCCTCGAGTTCGACGGTGCAGACGATGAGGTCGAACACTTGCTGCCCGAAGCAACGACGTTCCCGACCTTCAGCATCGCACTATGGGCGAGGGCAGCTTTCGTAGGTGAGCCTCAGTATGCCAGCCCATTCAGTGGACATACGCCCAATACCTCGGGCATTCAGATTGACGTTGATGGCAGCAATCCGGGTCTCTACCGAATCAATCCTCCCGGTGGTACGACGCTGGTCTTCGGCCCCGTGGTTGCGGATTGGGTCCACTTGACCCTGGTCGGCGAAGGGACCAGCCTTCAGTTCTACTACAATGGTGATCTTGCGATGACGGGGGACGTCACGGACAACGACGTGCTCGTCAACCAGTTTGTTCTTGGCGCTTCCAGAAACAGAGGGACGCATTTCGCGGGAACCATCGACGACTTCAGGTTCTACGACAGGGCGTTGAACGCCGATGAGGTCAAGCAGTTGACGCGGTTCGATCTCAATCAGGCTTGGGACCCGCAGCCGGCCATTGGTTCGTCAGGTGACATTTGGCGCATGGCCCAACTGTCCTGGATGTCCGGCGACGGTGCGGCCGAGCATGATGTCTATCTCGGCACGGACAAAGCGGCGGTTGAAGCCGCGGATGCTTCTGATACGACGGGCATCTATCGTGGGCGCCAGGCCGAGACCACCTATATGTCGAGTCTCGCGTGGATCACGACCTACTACTGGCGTATCGATGAGGTGGCTGCGGACGGCGCGATCAGCACGGGCCGCGTCTGGAGCTTTGCGACTGCCGACGAGATTGTTCTTTACGATGAAGTGACGCCTTTCCCGTATGACAACAGCGTCGAACCGTTTGTCTCTGAGATTACACTGGATATCGATCCGGCCCAGAACTGGACGGGCGGCTGTGGCGGTGGTGGAATTGGCTCTGTAGCCATTGCATATGACGGCCAGGCCGCTCCCGGCAGTATCACCGTCGATGAGGCGACGGGCACCACGACCGTTGTCGGACGAGGTGCGGATATCTGGGGCGCTTCGGATCAGTTCCAGTTTGCCCACACGACACTCGTCGGCGATGGCTCGATGATCGTCAAGGTCGATAGCCTCGACGCCACCGATCCCTGGACCAAGGCCGGCATTATGATCCGCGAGAGTCTCGATCCGGGCTCGGCGTTCGCGGCTGTCTATGCGACCGGCGAGAATGGCGTTCGCTTCCAGGCCAGGACCATGGCCGACCAGGACGCGATAAGTGACAGCGCCGTCGCCACCGCCGAGCAGATGGCGCTGACGGCACCCGTCTGGCTCAAGATCGAGCGGACGTTCCCGATGATCAGCGCCTACTACTCCTCCGACGGCGTGACGTGGACGCCGATGTCCTGGAATCCGCAGGTCATTCCCATGACCCCGCTGCCGATCTACATCGGCTTGGCGGTGACGTCACATTCGGGTGATAGTACCTACGCAGAAGCCGTGTTCTCGAGTCTCAGCTCGACCGGCGGCGTTGCAGCAGGTCCATTAACATCTACGGAGATCGGCCTGGAATCCAACGCACCCGAGCCGATGTACCTGGTGCTCGAAGACGCGAGCGGCGGCATGGCGGCGGCCCTCAACCCCGACCCGGCGGCGACGCAGCTCACCGGCGCCGAGTGGATCGTCGATCTGGACGAGTTCGACATCGACCGGACGGCCGTGGTCAGTGCTACCTTAGTGATTGGCGATATGTACAATACCCCCGTCGGCGGCGCGGGTATGCTCACCATCAACAGCGTCCGGCTCCTTCCGGATTGTATGCCCGTGGCATATTGGAAGTTGGATGAGGGGGCCGGGACGGTCGCAACGGACTCATCGGGCAACGGCAACGATGGAACTCTGGATGGCGGCCCGACCGTTGTGGACGGACAATTTGGACTGGCGCTCGCCTTTGATAACAGCCGCGTCGAGATTCCCGCTTCTGATACGTTGACCGGCGATCTGTTCCAGGGAACGTTTACGCTTTCTGCCTGGATCAATCCGACGCGGGCCGGCAACACGTGGCAGCAGGTCTTTAGGTCGCTGATAGCGTCCGACAGAACGAATGACACGTTGTTCATTAACAAAGATGGCAGGCTCTCGTGGCGTGGTCGCGTTGGTGGGGCTTGGGCGGGAGGTATGTGTGAGACCGCCTCAGATGTTGTTCCTGCCGACCAATGGACACACGCCGCAGTGACAGGCGATGGGACGAGTTTTCGCATCTATATCAATGGGGTCCTCTCACAGGAATCCGCCTTCAAGACAACCGATGGTGGGAACACGATGTACTACATCGGAGGTGACCCTGGGGCGCCGGGGGAGTCTTATGCGGGTGCAGCCGACGACGTCCGCATTTACGACCAGGCCTTGTCTGAGGCTGAGATTATGGAGATAGCGGGTTTGTAATACATCTTCTATTACAACCCGGCTAAGAGATGTTCGTAAGCCTGGGGGCGCAAACCGTGCCCCCAGGCCTTTTTTATGTCGGCGGACGACTCTGGAGTGAGTTTCTTATCGACGAGTCTGACCATGAGGTTGTGTACACAAGAAGTGCGTTGACTCAAGAGAGAGATTTCGTGTATGCTATGGAGTAATCTTGAAGAGTTTTACTTTCAAATGAGCCTTGTGTCGTAGGAGAAATCATGAGCTTCGCGTACATGTCCCGTCGTTCATTTATGAAATCTCTCGGTCTGGCCGCTGCGGCGGCGATGATTCCCGCGAAGTTGAACGCCGCCGAAGACGAGCTTCCCAATATCGTCGTGATTTATGCCGACGACCT
>CAYZAH010000322.1:0-5341 GCA_964475805.1 uncultured Pirellulales bacterium
GATTTCCATCTGACACCTGACTCAGCGGCCATTGGCGCCGGACCGTGCGGCTTGGACGTGGGCGCGTACGTCCCGTCCGGTGCGGCTATCTCAGGTGAGCCTGATGCGCTCACGCATCGCACCGACGCCGTGCTCATCGTGGGCGGACCGGGTATTACGCACTACAAGTATCGCCTCAACGACGGGTCCTGGAGCGAAGAAACATCGGTGGAAACGCCCATCGAGCTAAGCCATCTTCTTAACGGGCAAACCTACACGGTCAATGTCATCGGCAAGAATGTGGCGGGCCGCTGGCAGAGTGAAGACAATCCTACAATCTCGCGGACGTGGACTGTCGATACCTCGTATTCGCAACTGGTTATCAACGAGGTGCTGGCGATAAACAACTCCGCCTTCGAGCATGAAGGCACTTTTCCCGACCTGATCGAATTGTACTACGACGGGCCTGCGCCGCTGAATCTGTCCGGCATGGGCCTGAGCGACAATGCCGACGATCCGGCCAAGTTTGTCTTCCCATCGGGCACGACGATCAAGCCGGGCGAATATCTGGTTCTCTACGCTGACACAGACGCGACTACGTCAGGGATTCACCTCGGTTTCGCCTTGGACGGCGGTGGCGAGAACCTTTACCTCTATGATCGCGACGGGACGTTGCTCGACTCGGTCGCGTTCGGTGGGCAGTTGCCGGACCTTTCTGTTGGAAGGACCGGACGCGATGGTCAGTGGCGTCTGACGGTTCCGACCTTTGGCTGGGCCAATATGGCTGAGCCGCTCGGCGACCCGCGAACGCTCAAATTAAACGAATGGCTCGCCGACGGCTTGGTTCTGTTCAAGGACGACTTTATCGAGCTGTACAATCCTCACCCGTCTCCCGTGTATCTGAGCGATTTGTACCTGACCGACGACCCGATCGCGCAGCCTCAGAAATCCCGGCTCGGTCCGCTGAGTTTTATCGCCGGGGAGGGCTTCGCAGTGTTCATCGCTGATGAAAGCAACGAGCCCGGTCACGTGGATTTCAAGCTCTCGCCCGATGGAGAGATGATTGCCTTGGTGGACGCGGGACTGAATGAGATCGACAAGGTGATCTATGGTCCTCAGACAACCGACGTCTCGTATGGCCGCGCGCCCGATGGGGCGAAAAGTCTCGCGTTCTTCGATCTGCCGACTCCCGGCGTCGCCAATCCGTCGAGCGAATCGGCGACCGTCAACGTGGTAACGCTTGTGCCCGAGGACACGGACAAACGCGTGCTGGTCCCCGCAGGAGATATGGGCGGGGCGTGGACCGAGCCTGATTTCGACGACTCAACGTGGACCGTCTGTGCGGGCGGCGTCGGCTACGAAAGGTCCTCGGGCTACGAAAACTACTTCACCCTGGACCTGGAATCGCTGATGTACGGCGGCAACACGACTTGTTACATCCGCATTCCATTTAACGTGGATGCGGGCCAATTGGCGGAGTTGAGCGAGCTGACACTGAAGATACGCCGGGACGATGGGTTCGTCGCTTACTTAAATGGCATCGAAGTGGCCAGACGCAATTTCAGCGGCACGCCGGCATGGGATTCTCGCGCCGACGCGAGTTGTTCCGACGCCGAGGCGGTGGTCTTCGAGAACGTCGATATATCGAGTTTCATCGGCGCTCTTATGCGGGGCGAGAACGTCCTGGCGATTCAAGGTCTGAACAGGTCTCCCACCAGTTCCGACTTCCTGATCAGCGCCGAAGTGGAGGGTGGGATCGCGATGGTTGAGAATCCGGGTCTGCCGGAATTCGCCGAGGCCCGGGACTTGCTGGCCGGCTTGCGCGTGAGCGAGCTGATGTACCACGCCGCCGGGGGCAGCAGTCTCGATTACATCGAGTTGCAGAATATCGGCCAGATGACGCTCGATCTCACGGGCGTTCGTCTGAGCGACGGAGTAGACTTTACTTTTCCGCAGATGACGCTCGGAGCGGGGGAGCACGTGGTCGTCGCCGCCGACGTAGCGGCGTTCCGGGCGGCCTATGGCGTGAACATCAACGTGGCGGGTCAATATTCCGGCAACTTGAGTAATGACGGAGAGAAGATCGTCTTACAGCTTCCATCTCCTTTGGACGCGGCGATTCTCCAGTTTGAATACAGCGACAGGTGGTATCCGGACAGCGACGGCGGAGGCTACTCGCTGGTAATTGCCGATCCGGGTATCCACCCCGCCGCCTGGAGCCTGCCCGAAAGCTGGCGCGCCGCTGTGCCGTCGCCGGGCGATTAGAAACGTAAGGTCTTTGCCTTCGAGTCAAAGAGTGGTTTTGTCGATACTTGAAGAAAGGAGGTGATGCCCGAGAATAAGGGCGTACATTTTCTATTCTGCATCCTGGATAAGATAGTGTGGATAGGATCAGACGGAAGACAGAGATCATTGTTGTTCAATTTCATTCTAACCCTTTTTGAAGGAGGAATATTATGTGTAAGAAGTTAATTCTGTTGGCTTGCTTTGTTGTGGTGCTGGGCCTGGTCGGCGCGAAGCCGGCCGTCGGCGCCTTGACCTGGGAGAGCAGGATCGCGAGCCAGAATGACGACGCGGAAGAGTCGGTCACCAACGGCGGTGCTATAGACTTAGGCAGCAGCGATCTGGAGATGCCCTACGAGAACGCCGGTCAGGACAATCTGCAGATCATCGGCCTTCGCTTCGTGGACGTCGCGATTCCCAAGGGTGCCATCGTCACCGACGCTTACGTCGAGTTCACGTGCGACGAGACAAAGGACGGGACCCTGCCCGTCAGCCTCGTGATCGACGGCCAGAAAGATCCCAATCCCGGCGAGTTTACGGATACCGTGAACGACATCAGCACGAGGCCGCAAACTGAAGCCCAAGTCGTATGGGTTCCGGCGGAATGGACCACGGTAGGCCAGAAGGACCAGACCGTCAACGTCGCTTCCGTCATCCAGGAGATTGTCAATCAGGATGGCTGGGCCAGCGGCAACGCTCTGGTGCTGTTTGTTCGGGATGATCCGGCCAATCCGTCTCAGGGCACGCGGGGTGCGGAGTCCTACAGCGACTCGGCCAACGCAGCGCTGCTGCACGTCACCATCGCCGACGAGGCCGACATTCGAGTCGCCGACGGCGCGGATGACGCCGAGCAGCACCTCGATGACGGCGACATGGATATAACCAGCAGCGATCTGGAGTTTCCCTATGAGGACGCCGGCAATCCCACGACGGACGAGCAGGTAATTGGCGTGCGTTTTCTGGGCATTCCGCTTGACCCGGGCGCCGCTGTCGTCAATGCATACGTCGAGATCGAGGTAGACAAGGTGGACAAAGAGGGCAGTCAGGCCCCGGTCAATCTGATTATCGAGGGTGAGCTGGCTCCCGATGCCGCCGCGTTTGAAGACGTCGCCAATAACATTACGGACAGACCAACGACCACCGCAAAGGTGAAGTGGTCTATCCCGGAATGGACCGAGCAGGATGCCAAGTTCCAGTCGCCGGATGTCTCCAGCATTATCGAGGAGATCGTCGCTCAGGAAGGCTGGGCCAGCGGCAACGCGATCGTCCTGATCTTCCGCGACGACAAGGACAATCCCTCCACGGGCCTTCGCGAGGCCGAATCTTTCGATGGAGAGGCGAGCGCCGCGCCGATGCTGCATTTAGCGGCTGAGTTTACGGTGATTGAGCTTGCTACCGAGCCGAATCCCGCCGACGGCGCCGAACGTGTCCCGGTGGGTGTCACTCTTAGCTGGACGCCGAATTCCACCGCCGTCTCACACGACGTGTACTTCGGCACGGCTAATCCGCCGGAACTGGTCGGCAATCAGGATGCGAACACCTATTATCCGGGCCACATCGAGCCAGCCACCACGTACTACTGGCGGATCGATGAAGTTGAGCCTGACGGCACGGTATTGACGGGCGACGTCTGGAGCTTCACTACCGGATTGGGCAACCTCGTCGCGAGCGTGAGAATTGCCAGCGGCGCGGACGACGTCGAGGAGCGACCCAACGACAACAGCACCCTGGACGTGACCAGTTCCGACCTCGAGTTCCCCTACGAGGACGAAGGCCAGGGCGACCCGCAGATCGTGGGCATGCGATTTGTCGACGTGGGCATTCCCAAAAATGCCGAGATTCTCGAATCCTATCTCGAGTTCGAGGTGGACGAGACCAAAGGTGGCGCCGATCCGGTCAACGTGTTGATCGACGCCGAGCTTAGTCCGAACGCCGAGCCGTTCGAGAACGTGGCGTTCAACGTTTCACAAAGGCCGTTCACCGGCGCAGTCGTGCCGTGGTCGGTTCCCGAATGGACCGTCACGGACGAGAAATTCCAGTCGCCCGACGTCACCAGCCTGGTTCAGCAGATCCTCAGCCAGGACGGCTGGGCCGCCGGAAATGCAATGGTGTTCACCATTCAGGACGACGCGGACAATCCGTCCGTTGGGCTTCGCTGCGCCGAGTCTTATGATGGCGAGCCGACCGCCGCGCCGCTGCTGCAAATAACCGCCATCAGTGAAGCGGCTGCGATGCCTCATCCCGCTAATGGCGCCGTGGATGTACCCCTGGACACGACAATCAGTTGGTGGCCGGGCTTCAGCGCCGTCTCGCACGATGGCTACATCGGCACCACCAGCCCGCCGCCGCTGTTGGGCAATACGACCGAGGTCAGCTATGATCCCGGCGGACTTCAGCCCAGTACGACGTACTACTGGCAGATCGACGCCGTCGCGGCTGACGGGACGGTATATCCTGGTGATATCTGGAGCTTCACGACCGTGATCGGCGAGGCTGCTCAGCCCAGCCCGGCTGACGGGGCGCTTGTCGAGCAAAAGTCCGTGACGCTGAGCTGGACCGCGGGAGTCACCGCCGCTTCGCACGACGTGTACATCGGTGAAAGCATCGAGAGCGTAGCCAGCGGCACCGAGGGCACGTTTGTCGGCAATCAGGTCGGAACGACGCTGTCCGTCGGTGTTCCCGGCGCGCCCCTTCCGGGCGGTCTGGTTCCCGGTACGACGTACTACTGGAGAGTCGACGAGGTCGAGGCCGACGGAACGACGGTCTATAAGGGCGACGTCTGGAGCTTCAGGGTCGCGCCCACGACGGCGTACAATCCCAACCCGCCTGACGGCACCACGGGAGTGGCTACCGATGTCGAGCTAAGTTGGACGCCTGGTCTCGATGCGAAGCTGCATTCGGTCTATTTCGGTGACGACTTCGACACAGTCAGCAACGCTGCCGGAGCAGCTCCGATGCCCTTCACGACCTTCAATCCGGGTCCGCTCGAACCGGGCAAGACCTACTACTGGCGCGTGGATGAATTCAACCCTCCGACGACATCGAAAGGCAACGTGTGGAGTTTCACGACCGCGACTCC
>CAYZAH010000323.1:0-5333 GCA_964475805.1 uncultured Pirellulales bacterium
TTGCTGTCGTGACACCCGACCGTTGGGACCGTCCGACGGAGAATCTGTCCGTCAATCGGTTTGTCCTGTCGGCTGCAAAGCCCCAAGTCCTTCATGTTCCCCCGGGCCACGCTACGGCCAGCGTGAATCTCAGTGGTGAAGCGATACTGATGGTCTTCTCCTCTGGAAGGATTGAAGATGCAGCAACGGACGACTATCGTTTTGCGGTGGATACGTGGCCAATTCTCGGCGAGTGAAGAATGCACTGCACTGAGAACTAAAGTGGAATAGTTAAGATTTGATCTGACACTTTGACGATAATAGAGGAGAAGCGATGGGTGTGACGGAGCGTAGCGGAGTCACACCCATCGACGGCCTCGAAACCCGCCCCCAGAGGGCAAAGGAGTGTCAGACATGACAACGGAACAAAAGATCATCAAGAACAAAGTGGGCCTGCTCGAATTGGCCCGGCAACTCGGCAACGTCTCTCAAGCCTGCAAGATCCTGGGCTACTCCCGAGACAGCTTCTATCGCTTCCAGGAACTCTATGAAACCGGCGGCGAAGAAGCCCTCCGCGAGATCTCCAAGCGTAAGCCCATCCTCAAGAATCGCGTCGCCCCGGAGATCGAACAGGCCGTGGTGCAACTGGCCCTCGACCAGCCGGCCTGGGGGCAGGTTCGTCTGTCCAACGAGCTGCGCAAGAAGAGCCTGTTCATCTCGCCCGGCGGTGTCCGCAGCGTCTGGCTCCGCCATGACCTGCAGACCTTCAAGCGGCGTCTGAAGGCCCTGGAAGCCAAAGTCGCCCAGGAGGGGCTGATCCTCACCGAGGGGCAGATCATCGCCCTGGAGAAGGCCAAAGACGCCAAAGAAGCCCACGGCGAGATCGAAACCGAGCACCCCGGCTATCTGGGCGCCCAGGATACCTTCTATGTGGGAACCCTCAAAGGCGTCGGCCGCATCT
Organism: uncultured Pirellulales bacterium; assembly: GCA_964475805.1. GTDB lineage: Bacteria > Planctomycetota > Phycisphaerae > Sedimentisphaerales > Anaerobacaceae > JAFGTG01. The sequence continues at coordinate 941 of CAYZAH010000323.1, forward strand.
ATCAGCAGACCTTTATCGACACCTACTCCAAAGTGGCCCAGGCCAAGCTCTATGACCGCAAGAATGCCCTGGTCGCCGCCGACATGCTCAATGATCGCGTCCTGCCGTTCTTCGAAGAGCATGAGATTCCCCTGCTGCGTGTACTGACCGACCGCGGCACCGAATACTGCGGCGCCCGCGAGCACCACGAGTACCAGCTCTATCTGGCTATCGAGGACATCGACCACTCCAGGACCAAGGCCCGCAGCCCGCAGTCCAACGGCATCTGTGAACGCTTCCACAAAACGCTCTTGCAGGAGTTCTATCAGGTGGCCTTCCGAAAGAAGATCTATGCCACGCTTGACGAGTTGCAGGCCGACCTGGATAATTGGCTCGATGAATATAACCAGTCACGGCCCCACAGCGGCAAGTATTGCTTCGGCAAAACCCCGATGCAAACGTTCTTGGATAGTGTGTCACTCGCTAAAGAAAAGATGTTGAATCAGACCGTACAGACAACCGCCAACGTGGCGTAAATGTCGGATCAAATACTGGCTACTACAAATAATGGATCGACTGAACTACTTTTACTTTAACATTATTATTATTTCTGTGTTTTCGATAGCTTACCTCGTCTATATGACGCTCTGAATCTCCACAAGCTGCCAACGGGAAATAATGCCATCGCTCTGAACTCTTCCCAAGACATCCACCTCGCAAAATCGTTTCCATATATTCTCCTTATCGCAAAAGATGCTCCTTCAACAAAGTAACAAGGCTGGAAATGAGTGTTTTTCGCCTTAAGTCCATCTCTGGCTCCCTGATTACCCAAGGTATTCGTGTAGAAATCTCGATCTGCACAACGGGCCTTCCTTTGAACGGTTCCTGAAGACAAACGGCGTCGTCATGAAAAGAGACCTCAAAGTCCTCCGTTAGCGCCAAGCTGTCCTCACATCGCCCTTCGAGGCTGCCGATACCGTGATACCAGCCGCCATACAGATGCAGACCGCTATCCTCTCGACAAAGATGGAACACTTCCCCCGGTTTTCGGTAGTCGATTCCAAGGGACGAAAACCAAGCGACGATTGAGGGAACGAAAAGGGCCGGCATCGCCTCTGTGAAATTCTTGCATCCGTCGCAGGTACAATCGGTGTGCGCCAATTGCTCGTATGCTGCCCGTGTGGCCTCAACATCCACGCTCAATACGCAGTTGCCATGTCGAATCGTTGCCATTCTCTTCTCAGCCGAACACGGCGAATCAGAGGCGGCCTTTAGGCAGTCCCTTTGAATTCGCTTGTTATGATTTCTTTGATGTATCTTAAGCTAGTTCAACGGGCAATGGCTGCGCCATCTGACCACCTTCCTGAGGATAATTGATTGTCCTCTGTGTCTGGGAAATGGGGATTAATATCAATACGAATGTCACGAGCAATCCCGAGTGACAATACCTGCTTCTTAAGCCTTTCAAATTCGTCCGGCGTTGGTTCAACTACAGTTATTCCGATCCAATAATAATCCGCAGGGTGTAAATAAAGACTCGCGCTGGGCCTGAGAAACCTGGGCAATCGCCTGAGTATTCTATCGAGCTTGATACTCCAGTTTGGTGGACCATGCCTGCCGAGCTTTCTGACAGTGACCTGGAGTCCCTCATTCAAACGGTCAAGAAATGAGCCTGGGTTTGACATGTCCGGCTGGATCGCTTTTACAAGAGTGTACTCTGTAACAATGTAGTTGGGATCGGATAAGAGCGTGTCTTTGATACTTTTGACAGCTTCTTCAACACGAAGAGAGTGGGTGCGCCTTTGTTCGAGCCAAAATGACCCATAACAGGAAATAACCACAGTCAAGGCAAAGGCAGCGACCAGGATGTATTTCTTATAATTCATCATAACAGTGTTTATGTGGTTTCCGCATGGGTTCTACTAGGGACAGTACCCCTTTTCTCAGAGAATATCTTTCCTGATTAGTTCTTCCTTGTATTCCGAAGGAAGAAGGCTTCGCAGTGTTTGCATTTCATTGCTTTCAAGGCAGGAAAATGCATTCTTGTTATAGGCGAGAAGGAAACACATTGTGATTTCTCCAAACACTCTCACCGCCAATTCAAACCACAGTTCAACCGACTCCGGATTGAGTCGGGGCACATTGTCTGTCTCGGACTGAAGATTGTAACGCTCCAAGCCTCTACCATGCAGGGGGTGAGGGGGGTGAGGGGTCAGGTCGTAATTCTTCCGGTCCAAGATCGCCTTAATCCCTCGGACTAAAACCCGACCCCAGAGCTTTCTCTGATCTGTGATCGATGATCTCATATCCGGCAAACTCATCATTCTCCAAGTCAAACTCTTGGTCAGATATCGTCACGTGAGTCGTTGCATCAGAGACCACGATCGTTTCTGTTTCAATTGCATTTCCTTCCGGGTCGTACTTTCGTTGCGTCATGATATACGGATACAAGCCACCCCCTCCCTTCAAGGTTCGAAACTGACCGTATTCACGCGTTTCCACTATCCGCAGCGTTTTCCTGTCATACTGTACGATATTGAGGCATAGTCCCAAATCATTCGGGTCAAGAAATAGATCATAATCCTTCTTATTATCGTCGGCATCTCCACACTCGATTTGCACGGACGACATGCCAGCAATTTCAGTAGCACCAATGCAATGGCACTTTTTTCTAACTTTACCTTCGGGTATGACTGCAGAATTGGGATCAGACGCCAAAACAATGACGCCCGCGACCTTTAAATGCCCGCTCAATTTTCCTGCACACAACATAAGAGCCCCGCCCGTTCCCTCGAAGCGAGGTTCTTCATAGATTTCAATTGTCTGCTGTGTTCTATCTATGAAATAGAATACTCCATCGTAATACATATTCACTATCGCTCTCGTTTTAGTCGTCCGACTATCGTCCGCAAAGTATGTTACGTCTGTTCGCACTCGGTAAGGACTTTCTATGCGTACTCTCTCACTCGTTAATACAACATGCTCATTTGCCTCATCCATAAAACCCGGGGACCTGAACTCTAAATTGGAGAAACCACGCTCTTTCCCCTTCTTTATGAGCAATCGCATCATTCCCTCAATACGCTTCTTATAAACCTCAGCCGGAACAGATGTTCTCCGTGTGTACGATACGTCGATCGAGCGGAGTGGAGGATTCGCTCGCATCGCTTCCCGCAAGGTCTCGCCTAGACCTTGCGACATATCCTTTTTGCCGGACGTGGCTCTATTTTCCACCCTTGATTCCCCCAATACGCGTGGCATCGTCTCTCCATTGAAAGCAACTATAAAAATACTAAACATGAAAATAGCGATAAATCCAAATCGTCCAATTATCATGATATGACCTTTCAAGGGTGAGGGGTCAGGTCGTAATTCTTCCGGTCCTTGACCCCTCGGGCTGAAACCATTAATTCATATTTCAAGATCCGACCCCAGCGCTTTGCCAGATGCCCTCAACGTTGCGTCGAATTTTGCTCAGGATTTCGGAGCATATTTAATACATCTTTGAACCGTGGGTTCTTAATTTGAATATTCGTATGCCGATACTGCTCTTGCCACCACAGCTTTCTTGCTAACTCTTTCTTTTGGGTCAATAATTGCGCGTGGATTTTCTTTTTCACTTGTTCCAACGGTGGTTTGTCAGAAACATCACTGTAGTTTTTACTATACGTCTGCACAATTTCCTCATCCGTTACGACAACACCTTACGTAATATTGTCCAACTTTTGATGCAGGATATCTCTCCGAATGGATTCCTGGCTATTCATTTTCATATCATCAATATTCTTGGGAATGTTCAAGTGTTTCAACTTTTCAGGTGTGTCGTAGCACAGTTGAAACAACTTCCATTGCTGCCGGGTAATGTGCCTCCCGGATAATTTTTCGTTATAGATTGCATCCGATTTTGATGGATTCTCATACCATTCCAGCAAAGCGTCGTAAACAGCACTGATTTGCTCACAAAACATCTTTGCTTTATCGTCAGTGAATCCAGCTTTTTCGAAGGTTTCGTCTACCTTTGAACGGACTTCTCTTTCTGTCGCTGTAAGTCCCAGTTCGATTATTTGCTGTTCTCGGATCATCATTTGTATTTTGCCAAGAAGCCGGCGCATTTCATTACGTTGTTTCTCTTTGGCCAATTGATCTGTATTCAATTCCGACGCGTAAAGAGTACTTAGCATTTTGGGATCTGTCTCAATGTCATGATAGGATATTGTTTCCCCATTGACGACAGCCACCACGTCATTAGGCCCTCCCGCGTCCGCATGAGTCAAATGGCCCGAAAACGAGGTCATTATACATACGATAACCAGCAATCGTGATATCAATTTACTTTTATGAGATTGCATTCCTTATCTCCTCGCTGCGTTAGATTTCCGGGAACACTTTACCTATTTCGGTATTCAATTGAGTA
>CAYZAH010000324.1:0-5331 GCA_964475805.1 uncultured Pirellulales bacterium
GCAGATCAACGACAAAGGTAACCGGCTCGCCCGGGTCCCAGAATGCTGTGGCGGGTTGAACGCTCTTGTCGCGAACGTAGTCCGTCGGCGCGATGATAATACCGTTTGTCAGCTCGCAGCCGTCGCTGTCGAGATTGCCGGATGAGGGGCTTGAGGTTCGGCTCGCGGTGTAGGGTTTGTCCTGCGCGAGGTTCTTACCCCAGCGGTAGACCACCTTCGGGCGTTCCCAAACCGTGCCGACGTCGATGCCGTCAGAGTAGCCGGGCCGCTCAACGTGGCCGGGGCCTTGCAGGCTCATCCTCACCCAGCGCATCGTTGGGTCGCGCCGACCTGCAACGTTAATCGTGTAGCGGTGAGGCAGAGATCGAACCACTTCCGTGTGCGAGCGCGTGACGTCACCTTCGGCGCGGTGCTCAGTCCAGGCATACGTTACAAGGATCGGCTGGAACGCGGGATTGCGCGGCTTGTGGCAGACACGAATTAGCAGGTCCTGAATCCCGGGCATGTTATACGTGGCCGCGCTGTTGCTGCAAAGAAAGACTCCACGAAGATAAGCCTGCCGCGTGCCCGCCGGGACATCGTCAAAACGCTGCAGGACCTGTTCATCGAACGGAAAATCCCCATCATTGTTGCGGTGGAACTGCTCGAAATGCGTGCCGTCCCAGGAGCGTCGAAGGGAGACCCACGACCGCGGCGAGCGGTTGGTGCTGATGACGCCATACGTCGCGGAGGTGACGTCGGTCGGGACCGTCAGTCTCCAGGTAACCGAGCATTCCCGGCCATTCACACCCGCACCCAGCGTGGCTTTGTACATACCGTCCGGCTGTTTGTCGCTATAGACGCTGTCCTCTGCGACTGCCGTTCGTTGATACGTCCCGTCATGCAAAGCCGGCCATAACTCCGTCGTTTCCACTTGCTCATCCGCCCGCAAGAGGACTTCGTTGGTGCCGAGCGTCAATTTCGGCAACGTGAGCCGGTCGAGTTGCGTGATCGTGATGACGCGGAGTGAATCAAGCCCCACGTCGCGACTGCGCCGCGCCGCGCGCATCTCGATCCGGACCAGGCATTGCGTCACTCCGGCGACCTCCTCGTGCAGCGCGATGTGCGTTGCTTGCGGGCCGGTTCCTTCGGCCTGCCAAACCGATTGCCAGTGAAGGCCGGCGTCACGCGAAACACAGACGCCCAAAAAGTCGTCATCGCTTGCCCGCAGCCCGGCGGCGTCGATCCGCATCGACGTAATCACGTTGGCGGCGTAGACCTTAAAGACGACCCACGCCATCGTGCCGGAGTCCGCCGGGTGCAAATTAGGCCCGGCGCCATCCTCGTTTCGCGTCGCCAGACCGAGATCATCGTAGAAGACCTTGCGACACTCGGGATCGGCGAGGTTAGGCTCGAAAAACCAGCGGCCATTGCCGCGGATGTGGTTCTCGCCGTTTGGGCCGTCGGGGTCGGAGCCGTTGGGCATGGGCCGAAAGTACACAAGGTCGCCGTCCGATTCAGTGCCCTGGCGGTCGCGATTGAGAGGCGTCCAGTAGCGCGTGTATGATTCGTACGGCCGGAGGTTAAGAACGTAACGATGCCCATATCGGGCATATTGACAATACCGGTCCACATCGAAGCCGTCAGTGTAGGAGGAAGCTCCGGCTTCAAGCGTTCGGTGGAACGCGACGGGCTGGTCGGCGGCACATCGCCAGCCGGATGGCCCGGGATGGGTCGCGCACGCGGGCGCGTAGTGGTAAAGGTAATAGTGTCCCGGCTCGCTCTTGCCGCCGGACAGCGCGCAAGCGTGAGACTCTTTGATCTGCTCGCAACTGGCGACCTGTCCGTCGTGATTGTAGCAGTAGATACTCATCGACGAATCGAACAGGTGCCAAGTTGCGCCGTGGTCCCACGAGACTTCGCTGACGGTGTGGTCGCCAAGCTGAATGTAGCGAGCCTGATAGCCGAGCTGGCGCCAGCAGGCGATGTTCAGTGCAGAGATGATGCCGCAGTTCATCGCGCCGTACGAGTTGAAATGCAGAATCGGGTCCAGGATGTACCGTCCGTTCTCCTTGGCGCAGCTCATCTGATGGCGTCCCCGCCGGCCCCAGCGCCAAATAGCGATACACTTGTCCTGCGGGTCCGCCCAGTTACCCGTGGCGGATGCGACCAGCGAGGGAAGGTCGGTGTAGTCGGGCGTGTTGTCGGTGACTAAGTGCAGATTGTAAACAGCGGCGCCGGCGGGCCAAGCGAACGGAACGCTCGCGAGCAGAAGCACCGGGATGAGAAGCTTTCTTTGCCTCAACCGTCTATCCTCCTGATTCGGACCATGCCCCCTTTCCATCCTCGAACGACGGGTCATTATCGCATGTTTCCGGGTTTACCGCCAGGACAAGTTCCGTTCGCACCATGCCGCTCCGCGTGCGTCGTCCATCCGGCAGGGTATGTATCCGCCGAGTCCCAAGTGATATAATGGTGTGTCACTGGGCACCGGGCAAATCAAGGCCGGTGCGCCGGGGCGTGGAAGGAAACGTGAGCCAAGAAAGGAACGGACATGTGGGTGAGATTCTGGTTTGTTTGTTTTGCGTCGTCCCTTGCAGCGCAAGCGGCCGCACAACCTGTCGCGTGGAACTTCGAGGACGGTCCACAGGGCTGGAAAGCCCGGGCGGGGACGGTAAAGATCGAGCATCTTGCCGGCCGCGGAGCCACGGCGGCCAGCCGGGGTTACTTGCATATCCAGGGCAGCATGAACGAGAACTGGAACTACGCCTTATCGGGCTCCATGCCTCTGCAGGCGGGGCACCTTTATCGACTCTCCGCCTGGGTCAAGGTGGTTTCGACCGGGTCTGGGACGCCGATGCCCTTTCTCAAGTGTGAGTTTGTGGCCGCAGAGCACGGCCGCGACATGGGAAGGGCCTCCACTAATTCCTATGACGCCGCGGGCTTGGGACAGTGGCAGCATTTGACCGCAGAATTCCAGGCCCCCGCCGGCACGGTCTCGGGCTGGATCGCGTTGGAGAAAGGCACGTCGGAGCCAACGCAGATTGACGCCTATCTGGACGACATCACAGTCGAGCCGATAGAGGGGCTGACCGTGCTGGCTCAATATGACCTTGATCCCACACCCGCGGATTTGGAGAAGGTGCGGGGCGTACACCCTCGCTTGTATCTCACAGCGGAACGCGTCTCGCAACTCCGCGAAGCCATCCGGACGACCCACGCCGGTCTCTGGGCGGACGTGAAAGTGCATGCCGACAGAGCAGTAGAACGAGGCGCTCCTTCGTACAGACAAAATGACGGCTCGAGCAATGATGAACAACTGTGGCAACGCGAGGTGGGGAACACCATGCCCTACCTGGCGATGGCCTACCTGCTAACGGAAGACAGACGATATCTCGACGCCGCAAAGGAATGGGCGCTGGCGTCCTGCGACTATCCCACTTGGGGCTATGGACGGTTCGACGGCAGGGATCTGGCGACAGGACATCAACTCTTTGGCTTGGCCATCGTCTACGACTGGTGCTATCACGATCTGGACGACGCGAGCCGGCGGCACATCCGTGAGACGCTGGCCAAACGCGCCTCGGCCATGTTCCAGGCGGCGGCAACGGGCAACACCTATTGGCACCGCTCGTACCTGCAGAACCATCTCTGGGTCAACGTTTGCGGCGTAGGAACCGCCGGCCTGGCCTTGTTCGACGAAGTGGATGAGGCCCGGCTGTGGATCGGGTTGGCCGTGGACAAGTTCCAGCGGACTATGGCCGCACTCGGCCCCGATGGCGCCAGCCACGAAGGCGTGGGCTATTGGGAGTACGGAGCGGAGTACATGCTTAAATTCATGGACCTGGCCGACCACTTGCTGGATGTTGATTTCTATGATTGCCTCTGGTGGCGAAACACGAGCCGGTACTGCCAATACCTTTCGCTCCCCATCGGCGCCTGGACGCGGAGCAATTGCATCGTGGACGTAGCGGATTGCCCGCGCAGTCACTGGTATGGGCCGGATCACATTTTGCGTCACCTGGCGCAGCGGTATCGCGACGGCCACGCGCAATGGCTCGCCGAGCAGGTCGATCAGGCAGACGTCGATGCCCCCGGTGCCCGTTGGCTCAATCTGATCTGGTACGATCCTTCGGTGCGGCCAATCGGTCCGCAAGACATTCCGACGCTTCACCACTTCGAAGACATGGGAATTGTATCGGCCCGGACCGGCTGGGGTGGCGACGAGAACCTCATCGTCTTCAAGTGCGGCCCTTTCATCGGTCACAAGGCGATCGAAGAGTTCTCGTACGACCCGGGCGGAGGCCACGTCCATCCCGACACCGGTCATTTCGTGATCTTCGGTGACGGCCAATGGCTTGTGCGCGACGACGGATACGGGGACAAGTGGACAGACCAGCACAACACGTTGCTGGTAGACGGGACCGGACAACTCGGCGAGGGCCACACATGGTTCAATGGCAGCGAATGCTTATTGGCAAAGACCCAACCGCGAATTCTCAACGTCAACTCGAGCGCAAAGCTCGATCACATCGTCGGTGACGTCACGGCGGCGTATCCAAAGCGGCTGGGACTCGAACGCTTCGTGCGTCATTTGTTGTTCGTCAAACCAGACGTGCTGATCGTGATTGACGATATCGCGGTCGACAAAAGCCGAAACCTTGAGCTTCGCCTACACACGGAAGGCGACGGCTGCACGCCGGACAATGGGGCTTATCTCGTGACGGGCCGCCGAGCCGTTCTGCGTGTTGACCTCCTGACACCGGACAACGTCACCGTGGACACGGAGAACGTGGCTGTCCGGGGCAGTCACGCCAGAGGCAAGAAGCTCTCCACGATGCGGCTGACCACGCGTGGCACGCGTTGGCGAAACGCCCTGGCCCTGTCCTGGTCACCTACTGGGCAAGAGGCCAAGCGGGTCAGTCTCAAAAGCCGAAAGCAAACATGGACGTTCACTGTCGCCGATAGAAAGTTGATCTTTGACTGGGTAGAGAAACAAGCCGTTCTGCAGCCATGAATGTCTCAGCCAAGGAGCCCTCACAACCAAACCGCAGCAACCTTGCGAAGACGTTAAACATGAACGTAGATACAATCAAGCAGAAACGCGATCTGCTGATAGGTATCTGGCCGAAACCGTTAAGCTCTTGCAGAATCGCAGGGCGTCCGCCGATGCAATTCGAGAGATGAAGCGAGTCAAGCTGATGCGCCCGGTTGAGATAGCCGACGTGACGGTCACCACATTGAACGCAACAACATTCCTCGGCTCGATGCATATCCGTTTTGAAGGCGGGGAAGCGGAAATCGACATCCGTCCCAGCGACGCCATCAACTTCGCCATTCGCGCCGGCGCGC
>CAYZAH010000325.1:0-5323 GCA_964475805.1 uncultured Pirellulales bacterium
TCCCGGGTCCGAACGTTATTTGCTAAGAAGAAGAAAGGAGAATATTAAGGACGTTACACCGTATATCCCGGACGAGGTCACGGAGAAGTTCTTAGGGGATCCGAACGGACTGGTGACGTATTATAAAGACAATCTCGAGTTCGTTTACCAGGACAGACAATTTCGCGTAGACGGTGAGCTCAAAGCGCTGGGACTTCATTCGAACCGTGAGATTGCCACGCTGGAACGGCTGATCTTATTATTGAAGGATGAGACGAACGCCCAGACGGCTCAAAGCCTGCTGGCGCGGTATACGAACCAGTCATTCCGGGAGTCGGAGGAGTGGCAATCGTGGTTTGAACGGAACAAGGAGCGCATCTATTTCACCGACGTGGGCGGCTACAAGTTCCTCGTGGTTCCGGAGGGATACCTCGACGAAAAATAACGTGCGTTCGCGAAACATGGATGACGCGCTTATGGAGGAATCTTCTCGGCGGACGTCAATAATAAATTGCACGCATTGTGCGCTAAACGGCGTTGGAAACCAGTTGCGAGTCCTCTTTCTTCTGACCCTCCTGATTGATCTGATAGTACCGGTCGACAATGCCGATGAGCCGAGTCAAAACCTCACGACCTTCACAGCTTGCCTCCAGACCGACAATCTGCATTCCCAATGACGACCCCGCGCCATCCGCGGTCGGCAAGGTATTTCTGATCTGAGCGCAAAGCACGATGGGCGTCTCATACGGCATGGGTGTAAAACGCATGCCGACGAACTGGCCTTTCCTGAAAGTCGTCCCGTCGGAGAGGTCCTCGACCGGCACGACGACCTGTGCGCCGCCGGCGGAGATATCCATAAGCCTGCCCTGGCAGCAATGATGCGTCGACTCGGCGGCATCCTGCATTTGCTTTTCTTCCTGATGTTTACCGCTGCGATGCCATAAAAGAACCTTAACTTTCAGCGATTCGGGCACATTCACGCGAAAGTAGCTTCTTCTCTGGATCACTTCGATTTCGTCCGGGGCCGCAAGTACCATCGTCCCACCTCGCTCGCGACCGGCTTGCTGATCATGGGAAGGTTCGAGATCCTGGACGGTCGTGTCGAAAATGAATTTGCCATGTTCGTACTTGAACGACACGCCAACCGGCTGATTCACCTGAATGTTTATAGGACGCAATGTCTTCTTTTGGATCATGCTCTCGACGCGAAGCCTGTTCCCCTCAAGGCCGGTCAGCAGGATCTTGGCGACGTGCCATTTGCCTTTGGACAAATAGGACATAATGGCAGGCACTCTTTGGTCAATTGCAACCCGTAGGACTTCTTCAGGCTTCACGCCGTGTGGTGTCATTACGTCGTTCATCGTACCCCCTTTGCTCCGGACGCGCTTGTGCCGCACCCACCCTGTGGGCAATCTCAGAACCCATTTCATTTTAAGAACTCCCTAAAAAGTATATATATCATTCGACCTCAGACAAAACGGACTCCATCGCAATTTCATCGGTCATCCGCGGATCAGGAATGCCACCCAGCCCGGGCACCCTTGCTGAAAAGCCTTTTATTCGCTACAATTGATAGCGATATGAGTGATACTCAAAGAACAACCAAGTGGGGGGGCGATAAAATCGGCCTTCTGGTGCTCTTCATTCTGTCTCTGATTGCGGCGCGCGTGACCGTCGCGTTGAAATCCGTCATCACGCTATCCGAGCCGGTTCCGCTGTCTCATACGGGCCTGTCCATATCGGTGCCCGAGGGCAACGGCTGGTATACCGAAAAACAATGGATGTATGACGACCACACGTTCCTCTTGAGAAGCGTCTTTGCGCCCCATTCGGACCGGGCGACAGCCTGGGTAAACTGTCAATATCGCTGGGCGGCCAAAGCCGCCGCTTCCGAAGACCGATTCGCGTGGAAAGCCTCGGAAGTTGACGCCGAGATAGCCGAGACCGGCCGGACGCAGGTTGACGCGCTCACGATCGATTGGGCGCGTATCGAAAGGCGCGACTTCCTCCTGACCACGTTCTGGGGCACCGCCGAATTGCCGAATGGCCGGCGGCTCGATATCGAAGTACACCAGGTAATCAGCAACCCGGAACTGACCAGGCGGATCTTCAATCACATTGTGGAAAGCATTAGCTTTAAGGACGATCCCTTACTCGATGCGGGAGTCGAAGTCGTCACGGCCATCAAAAGCAAGGGGCTGGACAAACACCTGACCGCCCTTAGCCAGCCGGCGCTGTACCTGATCCAGGATCCCTCGGGGCAATCCATCGGGTTCACTATGGAGACCCTTGCGGCCGCTGATATGAACGATCCATTGAACGTGCATGGAGCGGGTTTTCTCTACAACCGAGGTCAAAACGCGGGCGAGCAGGAAAGAACGTTTCAGTGCAGCAACAACCTCGATACCTTTGCGTACACCAGCCGAACCTACACTCGTGACGGCAAGAGCAACACGCAGGTCGTCCTGGACGAGACGGGCGGCATGACCGTCACGAGTACCGGGGCGCTTCTCGACGTAAAAAAACACTACCCCGGGCCGGCGGCGCTGCCCGATTTTCTCTTCGAGGCCGCCCTCAGACAAATGCTGGATAGCAACAAGCAAAGGGTCGTCGTGGATCTCATCGACGTCGGCGGTCAAATCATTCCGACCACCATTTCCAGGATCGAGCAAGATAGCCCACAGGTCGTTTATGCCTTTAAGCTCGAATCCATGGTCGGATCGCAAAAAGTCTACCTCGACGAACAGAAGCAAATTTACAAGCGCCTCATCCAGCACGAGGGCCTGTACGTTCTGGCGCGAACGAGCGCTCAGAACATCGCCAGAGAGTTTCCCGAACACGCCGAGCGAGTCTTGCGAAGCGCTCGGGTGCTGTAGTCGCTGTCTTTTTATCAAAGAGGTTCGATATGCAAAATCCACGGAACTGGTCAAGGCCGCGCCCCGGTCGCATGAAGGCGACCTATTTCTTCCTTCTCACTGCTCTTTTCGTACTCTCGACAGAGTGGGCAATCCATGCAAGCGAGATGGACGGCGGCCGACTCGATAACGAAGACTGGAGCCGATTGAAGCTCTGGTATCAGCAGCCCGCCAGGGAATGGACGCAGGCGTTGCCCGTGGGCAACGGGCGCCTCGGCGCGATGGTCTTCGGGACGGTCGGGACTGAGCGGTTGCAGCTTAACGAGGACACCGTTTGGGCGGGTCATCCCGTCGAACGGGACCGCGTGGGTGCCTACAAATATCTCGACGAAGCCCGGCGGCTCCTCTTCGAGGGCAAGTATTCCGAGGCTCAAAGGCTCGTGCAGCGCGAGTTTATGGGTGAGCGGCTCGTGCGCAGCTACCAGACGCTCGGCGATCTGACGCTCCGGTTCCCGGACGCGCCGACCACAACCGGCTACCGCCGCGACCTTGACCTCGACACTGCAATCGCGTCCGTCAGGTACAAGTCTGGCGACGCGAGTTTCACGCGCGAGGTCTTTTCCAGTCCCGTTGACCAATGCATCGTAGTCCGCCTGTCATCCGACAAGCCGGGACGGATCACCTTCGAGGCCGGTCTTTCCCGGCCGGCGGATTTTTCCGTCGAGGTCGTCGCCCCGGACCGAATCGTGATGAAGGGCCAGGCGACGATGGACGGCGAGCACAAGGGCGTCCATTTTGTGGCTCAGTTGAAGATCGTTCCCGAAGGCGGCAAGCTCAGAACAACCGACGAAGGCTTACGGCTGGAGAATGCCGACGCCGCCACCTTGTTGATTGTGGGCGCCACCGACTATCGCAACGATAATCCGACGGTTGAATGTGAACGCCAATTGGTATCCGCCTCTAAGAAAAACTATCTCGAATTGCGACAAGCCCACGTGGCCGCGCACAGGCGCCTGTTCCGAAGGGTGGCGTTGAACCTTGGCAGCGCATCCGAGAAGCCGACGGACGAGCGCTTAGCGGCGATGAAGGACGGCGCCGACGACCCGGATTTGTGCGCTCTGTACTTCCAGTTCGGTCGATACCTGCTCATTTCCAGCTCTCGGCCGAGCTGTATGCCCGCCAACCTTCAGGGCCTCTGGAATGACCACGTCAAAGCACCGTGGAACTGCGATTATCACATCAACATTAACATTCAGATGAACTACTGGCCCTCCGAGGTGTGCAACTTGTCCGAATGTCACGAGCCGTTCTTCGACCTCGTGGACAACTTGCGGCCCCGGGGCAGGAAAACGGCGAGGGACGTCTACAACTGTCGCGGCTTCGTCGCCCATCACACCACCGACGCCTGGTACTGGACCAGCCCCATTGGAAGCGTCGGCTACGGGATGTGGCCCATGGGCGCCGCCTGGTGTTGCCGGCAGCTCTGGGAACATTACGCCTTCACGGGCGACCGGACGTTTCTCGAAAAGCAAGCTTACCCGATCATGAAGGAAGCCGCAGAGTTCTGTCTGGATTATCTCGTCGAGGACCCGAAAACGGGCAAGTTAGTCTCAGGCCCGTCGATCTCGCCGGAGAATCGTTTCCGCACGCCCGACGGCAAGACCGCCAACCTGACAATGGGCCCGGCCATGGACCAGGAGATCATCTACGACCTGTTCACCCACTGTCTTGAAGCAGCGAAGATCCTCGGCATCAAAGAACCGTTTGTCAAAGAAACAGAAGGAGCCCTGAAAAACCTCGCCGGTCCTCAGATCGGTTCAGACGGTCGTCTGCTGGAATGGAATGAGGAGCTTGAAGAGCCTGAGCCGGGCCATCGGCACATGTCCCACCTTTTCGCCCTCTATCCCGGCGAGCAGATTAGCATCAGCGCGACCCCCAAGCTCGCGGCGGCGGCACGCAAGTCGCTCGAATACCGCCTCTCGCACGGGGGCGGCCATACCGGCTGGAGCCGGGCGTGGATCATCAACTTCTGGGCACGCCTCCAGGCCGGCGACACCGCCCACGAAAACGTCCTCGCGCTGCTGAAAAGATCAACGTTGCCCAACCTTTTCGACAATCATCCACCCTTCCAGATCGACGGCAACTTTGGCGGCACGGCTGGAATCGCTGAGATGCTGTTGCAAAGCCACGCCGGCCAAATCCATCTGCTGCCCGCCTTGCCGACGGCCTGGCCCACCGGTTACGTCAAGGGTCTGCGCGCCCGGGGCGGTTTCGAGGTGGACATCGCCTGGAGGAATGGCAAGCTCACCACGGCCGCGATCCGCTCGCTATTGGGCAATAAATGCAGGATACATACCGACGGCCCGCTTCGCGTGGCGTCCGGCGGTGAGCAAATCACGACAACCGGCAGTGGGGAAAACGCCGTCGAGTTCATAACGAAAGCCGGCCAAACCTATCTCGTCTCCGTAGAGAACTAAACAGCTTCGTGG
>CAYZAH010000326.1:0-5315 GCA_964475805.1 uncultured Pirellulales bacterium
TCCTGCTCGGAGACCCCGTCCTGTCCCTGCCCGCCCAACAGCCGGGACTGAACTGCGGCAAGCCCTATTTGGCCGCCGTTGAGCCGGACGGATACGCCAGCGACGGCATACCGGTTTTCAGGGATCTGCCTGTGGATCAGTCGCGGACGATCGGCGTCGTTTCCAATAGCGACTCGCCTTCTGTTGACGTCACGCCGATCTACGCGTGGCATGACGCCGTTGGGTCGAGGAGTTCTCTGGACGGTTCCCCGGCAACCTACGCCTTCACGCCGACAGAGTGCGGCCACCACCTCATTCGAGCTGCGGCGGCCGACGGAAAGGAAGGCTGGTTGTACCTGAACGCTCAGTTTGTTTTCGTCCCCTCGTCGGACTTGCTGCTCATCGATTCGGATGGCGGAATGGACTACGAGAGGTATTTCACCGACGCCCTCGATCATCTCGGGCGCACGTGCGACGTGTGGGAAAACGGCGCTCGCGAGATGGTTAGCGTGGAGACCCTGGCAGAGTACGATACCGTGATCTGGTCCGTCTCCTCCGAACCACCGACCGAATGGGAGAAAAGCGCCTTTGGAGCGTACCTCGACATGGGCGGAAGCCTTTTCATTACAGGCGCCGAGATTGGGTATTACTTGACCGACTACGGGTACCGGACAGACAACTTCTATCAGAACTATCTCCATGCCGAATGGGTCGATTGGTCCTATGAGAGCACTCTGACCGGCCAGTCCCGCGATCCCATCGGCGGGGGCATGACGATCAGCATCTGGGGTGGCGACGGCGCGAACAATCAGTACTCCACAGACGAAATCGAACCCATTGCCCCGGCCGCACCTGTGTTCACATATCGGGCGGGCCGCGAAGCGGCGATCAGAGTAGACACGGGCACGTACAAGGTCGTCTACTTCGGCTTTGGCTTTGAAGGTATCGCCTCCCAGGCAGACAGGCATGAGGTCATGAGGCGAGTGCTTAACTGGTTGGGCCAGAGTTGAGTAGCAAGACTTGAGGCCTAAAACGAGAAGTGTCGCTGCCACACTTCGCTTGCTCTGAGGTCTCTCCGTCTTTCTTTTTGCACGTCAGATATAGTTTTCCCTTGTCGCTGAATAGTCGCAGGCTATAGAATCTGGCAGATAAACATGGTGAAGATGGGCGGTTTTCAATGTGACTGAAGTTGAGACTGAGCTAAAATGCTTGAAGTCAAGAGCTATGATCGATCGCATTTTAGTTCACTTTGACTCACTTTGTACTTTGGTCACTTTAGCCGTCTCTCGCCTTTCGTGATCCGTGATATGTGAGGTGAAAACTATGAGGAATCCACAGAAGCATCTTTGTGTCGTTCTATTTTCCGTCGGTTTGATCTCGGCGTTCTCAAACCGGTGTTATTCAAAGACGGAGGCATGGGAGGGCACAATCACCGTTCCCACGTATGGCTGGGAGGAAGACGTCAATCCCAAACTCTGGGCGCTCGAAACCGGCGCCAGATTTTCGACCACGGTCAAGGGGTCGATCGTTTACCCTTACACCATGCAGGATCATCTCTCCAGAACGAAGGTCGATCGGACGTACAAAGCCCTGTTTCTCGAAAACGAGTATTTGAAGGTGACTTGCCTGCCCGAGTTAGGCGGCCGGCTGCACTCGGTCTTCGACAAGACTGAAGGCAAGGAGATGTTTCATTACAACCACGTGATCAAACCGAGCATGATCGCCATGCGCGGTGCGTTTATCACGGGTGGTGTCGAGTGGAACGCCGGTCCCCAGGTTCACACGGTCACGATTGCCTCGCCGGTGGACGCGACCCTCGGCCAGAATCCGGACGGCTCGGCCTACATCGAAGTCAACAACCTGGAGCAGAGCTTGCGAACCCGCTGGACCGTCCGCGTGACCCTCCATCCCGGAAAGGCTTATCTGGACGAGCAGATTCGTATCTTCAATCCCGAGGACGCGGTCAGCCCGTACTATTTCTGGAATTGCACGGCGTTTCCGTGTCGAAAGGGAACGCGCTTCATCTATCCCATGACGCTCGGCACGGATCATTACGGGGTGAGGTTTTTTGACTGGCCAATCTCCAAGGGCAAGGATATATCCTGGCTGAAGAACTATGAGACGTCTGCCTCGATCTTCTCCGTCAATTGCATCTACGATTTCTTCGGAGCCTATGACGTCGATATGAATCGGGGGATTGTGCAGGTGGCGGACCATCACGAGTTGAGCGGCAAGAAGGCCTGGACGTGGGGCACATGGGATTTTGGCTTGGTCAGCCAGGAGAATCTCACCGATGACGACGGCCCGTACATCGAGGTTCAAAGCGGGCCGTTGCCGACCCAGTCCGATTACGGCATGCTATGGCCCCGAGAGGCGGTCTCATGGCAGGAATACTGGTATCCCGTGCACGGCCTTGGCGACGGCTTCGAGTATGCCACGAAGGACATCGCGGTTCAGACGGTCCACAAGGACGGCACGCTCGAATTGCGAATCCTCTCGACGGGTGATTTCTCCGGGGCGAGTTGCACACTGTCCCAGGCAAGCCGGGAACTCCTTGGCAAAATTCTGAACCTGACGCCGAAAGATCCACAGGTGGTGACGCTTAGCCCCGCGCCGACAGAGCCCGTGGACGTCATGATCAAAGACACGACGAGCCGGGTTCTTGCCTCCTTCACGACTCCGTTGCCAATCCCCAAGACGCCTGAGCCGGAGCCTTCCAAGCTCATGACCACGCCTGAGAACGAGCTCACGGTGGAGCAGATATATCTCAGAGGCCGAAAATACGACTTGGCGACAAATCGGGCGAGGGCTCGGGAGACCTATGAAAAGGCCCTCGCAAAAGACCCACAGTATTCGCCCGCGTTGAGGGCCTTGGCCGTGCTGGACGTCGAAGCGGGCCTGTATGAGAAAGCCGCTCAACGATTGAAAGAGGCTGTGGGCCGGGACGACATGGACGGATTGTCATGGTACTTTCTGGGCGTGTGCGATCTGAAGTTGGGAAATGAGAACGACGCTCTGGACTGCGCCGGCAAAGCCGTTCGTTGCCTGGGAACCGGCTCTCTCGGCCACGACTTGGCCGGGCGCGCTTACATGCGGCTGGGAGACTACCCCAAAGCGTTAACGGCTTTCAGGCAAGCTGTCCGGCTGGACGGCACGGACCGCAAAGCGAAGGACCACGTGCTCCTGGCCCTGTATGCCTCCGGCCGTAAGAGGTTGGCTTACGCCCGTGCGCAAACGAGAATCGTCCAGAATCCGACGGACCTGGTTCCGAGGGCGTTGATAGCCTTGCGAGGCAAAATCCAGATGCAACGCTTCGTGCGCCAGGCGAGGGCTTTCCTCGGTGAAAACGATTTCGAGATGTTGGAAGCCAGTCTCACCTTCGCAGAACTGGGGCTGAACAAGCAAGCCGAAGAGCTTCTCGATGCGGTATGCGTCAAGGCCGTGCCGGGCAGCCAGCGCAGCCCATTGCCCATCTACTACTTGGCCTACTTCGCGTCGCTGCAAAACGAGCCGGCCCGCGCCGGGGCCTATTTGAAACAGGTCGCCGGCCGGTGGAAAGACTTCGTCTTTCCCTCCCGCCCCGAAGCCGTCCAGGTATTGGAGTACGCTATCAAAACCAATCCCGACGATGCCTGCGCCCACCTTCATCTTGGCAATCTCTACGCCAACCTCGGGCGCGTCGGTGAGGCGGCTCAGCACTGGCAGCGAGCGGCCGATCTGGACCCCTCGCTGAGTATCGCCTTTCGCAACCTTGGTCTTTACGCTCGGGCGACGGAAGACGACCCGACGAAAGCTGAGAGCCTGTACCGAAAGGCCATCGCGGCCCGGCCGACCGATCAGACTCTGTACCGGGACCTGGCGGATATCTACTTGGCTGCGAAGAACCGCCCGGAGGCAATCAAGATTCTCGAATCCACGCCATCCAAGGGGCTCAAGCGTGCCGACATCATTGTTATGCTGGCTCAAGCCTACTATGACGAACAAAGGTACACGGACGCGATCAACTTGCTCGAATCCACGCCGTATTTTGTGAACTGGGAGGGCCAGACGATCACGTGGGACCTCTTCCATAAGTCCCACGTGGAACGAGGCCAGAAACGTTTCGAGGATGAGGATTTCACAGGCGCCTTGCATGACTTCGAGGCGGCGCTGACCTATCCGGAGAACATCGGTGTGGGACGCTCGAACGAACCCCGTGAGGCGCGTGCCCAGTATTGGCGAGGAAAGGCGCTGGACGCCCTCGGTCGCCATGAGGAGGCGCGTCAGGCCTGGCAACAGGGCGCCGCTGGACACGAACACTCCGGCGAGCAGAACAGATACCGTGAGCTTTGCAGCAAGGCTCTCTCGGCTTCGAAATGACCAGCCCTTTGAATGGGGAGTTTTATGGACTTGAATGCGATTGGGATACATACGAATTTTACCGCTGTGGATTGGGTTATCGTTGTCGGTTATCTGATTGCCGTCGTCGGCCTCGGCGTCTATATCAGACGATATATCAGCAGCGTGACGGATTTCATCGTGGCCGGCCGGGGGTTGAAGGTGTTCCTGGCGGTCGCGACGATGATCGGAACCGAGCTGGGACTCGTGACGGTGATGTACGCCGCCCAGAAAGGCTTCACGGGAGGCTTCGCGGCGTTTCATATCGCCTTGGCCGCCGCGATCGTCACGCTGGTTGTCGGGTTGACCGGATTCATCGTGGTCCCCTTGCGGCGGATGGAGATCATGACCATTCCGGAATACTACGAGAAACGTTTCGGACGCGGAGTCCGGATTCTCGGCGGAATCATATTGGCCTTCTCCGGCATCCTCAACATGGGATTGTTCCTCAAGGCCGGCTCCGTCTTTGTCATGGGCATCACCGGGCTGACGCAAGACATCCACTTGAAGATCATTATGACCACCCTGCTTGCAATGGTCTTGCTCTATACCACCCTGGGCGGCATGGTTTCGGTGGTGGTTCTGGACTACGTCCAGTTCGTCGTCCTGTCCTTCGGCTTGCTGGCAACGAGTCTCTTGTCTATCAGACATCTGGGCTGGGACAAGATCGTTTCGACGGTATCGAACATCAAAGGTGAAGCGGGCTTCAATCCGTTTCACGAGTCAGGCTTCGGCGTCTCCTACGTTATATGGATGTTTTTCCTCGGCCTGGTTAGTTGCGCCGTTTGGCAGACAGCGGTGATCCGGGCCTGTTCGGCCAAAGACGTCCGCACCGTCAAGAAACTCTATATGTGGTCGTCCATCGGGTTTCTCATCCGCTTCCTCTTGCCTTACTTTTTCGGGATCTGCGCGTTTGTGTACATCGTGCAGCACGAGGCCTTGCGAGCCATCTTCCTCCC
>CAYZAH010000327.1:0-5313 GCA_964475805.1 uncultured Pirellulales bacterium
TCAAACGTCTTGCCGAAGAAAGGATGCCATGGATATTGCATCTGCTTTGAGAAAATATCGTGTTTGAGGGTAGTGTGTTGTGGGTTTGTATCATCATGAACGAATTCATCAAGGAGTAGGACGGATCATTGAGCCTAAACACCCGATTGATGATACGGCGGATATTGTTTGCATGGAGCGTTTGGGTGGATAGCTGAAGTCGTACCACAAATTGGCTGCATGAGTAGGGGGGCTGGGTAGCCAGACTCTCAGCAGAGGATGCCCACACTTTCTTCAAAAGAGAACCCTATTTTTATGTCACAGTATCCGTTAGCAGCCTCAGGTACGGCGGAATTTCTATAGTGAAGTGAAATACATCCCTCTTCGGCTCAACAGTTTATGATGCGACGAGTTTTTGTACCCTGCGCGCAACGGTTTGCCGTCATCGGCGACCATACTGACCAGCATTCTAATGCACTCGTGCAGTGTGCGGGTCCGGCTGGTGGGACGGTATGACCAGCCATCGCCGTCGAGGCAATGAGTCATAGTCACGCAGGATTCCCAAACCCGTCACGGTCTGTCTTGGCAACAGTCTCCGCCTCTCCAACCGTGCGGAGCTCGATCTTCACCTCCGGTTGGTCGGCACTCTGAAAACGACAGCCCAGGCGCACCTGATGCGGCCCCGGACCTATCCTCAGCATAGACGTGTCCAGGGGCACCTCCTCCAGTTGATTCCAGTTTCGGTCATAGACGATCCCCCCCGCCCCACCAGAGTACTTGAACATACTTCCTGGCTGCAGCGTCACGGGAACGAGAACCTCATCGACACCATCAATCTCCAGGGTCACGTCGGATACGGGGGCATTGCCGGATACGTGGAGGATGAACTGCAGGGGTTGCGCCCCATGTGGATTGTTCAACTCCCAGGTAGCTTCGGTCGGCTGGCCTGGTTGCACCTGCTGGGCCAAGGTGTGCTTGGAGGAATAAACCGGGTAGAGATTCCATAAATGGGCGCCCGACGCCTCCAGGTGGAATTCTTGATGGATGTCTTGCAGACGGCGTTTCTGAGACTCGGAGAAGGCGCCGTTCATCCGCGCAGTCTCCCATGTGTTGATCGCCTGCAGGATGGTGTTGCTCAGCCCGTTGTCCCGGACGACCCGCAGGCTGGTGTTCAAGGCAAACCCGGCGTCGAAACCCGCCGCCCGGGCCAGAAGCCACTCGGCATCCTCAAGGCTGGTCTGCCCCGTCATGTTGAACCAGCCGAGCATGCAGGGCATGAGGTTGCGACGGAAATAGTCCTGGTTCTTCAGGCGATACTCGGTCTGGCTCTCGCGAAAGCCCGCGTACCAGGGCTCGCCCCAGTTCATGCGGGTGTAAATGTGCCAGAAGTAGTGTCCCGGATTGCTGGCGTCGTTGATGACCCTGCCGCGAAGGTCGTCGCTCAGATGATCGTACCAAGTTGAAGTGAAAAGCGTGCGTCCGTACTGCCCCATGCCCGTTGACCAGTTACCCTCCAGACCATCGAATGAGATCTGCAGGAGTCCCGTTTCGTTGAAGAGGTCGGCAAGCCGCCGGGCCATCTCCTGGGACAGATGGGCGTTACCGAGGAAGACCTTGTACGCATGGTCCATCAGCTTTCCTATCGGGGCGCCCTTGGAATGCGCCGCGGCCTGCGTCTGATAGGCTCCGCGCCGGCAGCCGAGCAAACGCCAAGGGGACTGTTCGGACACCGACGTGTAACGGACCAGCTCCCGCCCGATTTGCACGGTCTTGAGCGTGTTGTTCTTCATCTGGTTGAACCATCTCGCATCCGCGATCGGGATCTCCGTCTGAGTGTCGTCGATATCTTCCGTCAGCACACTGCTGCCGACTTTCGCCAGACGGTCGTCCGGCACCGGCGTGACGTAGGGATCGTTGGTGGTGATGAAGTTGGATAAGGTGTGCACGCCCAATCGGATCCCTTCGGCCCCGGCCTTCTCCACGCAGTCCTTCAAACCCATCCAACCGTGAGGAAACTGACTCGCATTGAGTTGAAAATGGCCCCAAGTGGAGAAAGGTCCCCCGTGGTAGAGGTACCTGAGTCCAGCTCGTTTGGTGATCGCTATCGCTTCGTCAATGGTGTCTTCGCCGAACCCGACGATCAGATACGACGCCGTCGCGCCGGAAGCGACTTTCCCCCAGACACCGTCGATCACGGGATGGGGCAGCCCTTCGGTCACCTCGATTTCACCGATCATCCTCAAGGCTTCGTTGGCGGGGCAGCCGAACAGGGCAATCTTGCTTCCAATCACCCCGCCGTCTTCATAGGCGGGAGCGAGGTAGTACTCATGACCCCAGTTGGAAATGACCCGATCCTCACTGCGGTCGCGCGTGAAGGCCTGGAGCACACTGCCGGATTCCGTCGCCAGGGCCGTATTGCCGCGCCCCGGCATCACATCATTCTCGGCCGTCGGATACCCTCCGAGGGTCTTGACGTTTAATGCCTGGATACCAAGGGCAAATTGGTCGTTGCGCACGACTCCCACTGTTTCTCCGATGGTCTCCTTGATCCGGGTTGCATAGGGCCCCCAGACGATCAATTCCACCCTGTCCCCGGGATCGACGGACAAGAGTTCAAACGCGACGTGGGTCGTTTTCGCCGTAGCCCTTACCACCGCCGTGACGCCGTCCGAATATTGCAGGTTCAGCGTCCCTTTGCCCTGGTCACAACGCATGGCTCTGGGCGTGCAGAGTCGCCCCGCGACGCGAACGCGCAACAATGGCGACGGCTGCTCCGAAGCCAGGTAGTCTATGCCGCTGCCACGGTCCAGGAGACTTCGTACCACCCCCGCATCGTCAATCCGGATCGCCAGATACTCCGTCTCGAACGCAACCTCGGCATCTACGTGGAGCGTCAGGACAAACAAGGACAGAAAGCCGGTGAGAACGCATTGTCTTTTTGTTAGCATCGCGTGTCTTTCCCTATCCAACGGAGCGGAATTCCATGCGGCCCAGAGTCTGCTGCCATCCATCCCGGGAAGGAGGCAGTCCTGAAAGTCCCTGTGACCCCAAGTTTGAAGTCAGTTGACGGCGGCCAGCCGGTACCAAGGCAGTCGTGTCAGCGGCGCGTCGACCTCGATGTCGCAGGGTCCGGTCACCTCGGAACCGTCATCGCCGCGCCAAGTCCCCGGCGGAAATACAATCTTGCGTTTGCGGGCCCCTTTTTCCAAAACGGGTGCGACGAGGATGCCGTCGCCGAGCAGGAACTGATCGTGGATCGTCGCGTAGCCCCGGTGGGGGTACACATATTCCAGGGGACGGATGATAGGCTCACCGCTTTCGGCGGAGGCCCGCGCGAGGGCCAGGATTTCGGGACCCAGCTTCACGTGGAGTTCAGCCATTCGGCGACAAATCGTCATGTTCTCCTCGCTCAACACGCGCCACGGCGCCACGGAAAACTGCATCATGGGCATCAAGGCCGAACACTGGGCAGATCGGACGATCAATTCCTGATCGAGCGGCTTGTCCGGATTGTCGTAGAAATAGGAATACTCGCCGCCGCCGATCAGATCGGGACAGGCATAAGCATAACCCATCAGCCCGAGGGCAAGGGCGTCGGGAATGAGTTGCCGCAGGTCTTCCCAGTTGTGTTCTTTGTCTCGCAGACGCTGGGTCAAAGGCAAGCCCGCACATTTCCAGCAGGCTCGGTACTCGTTCAGTCGGTACAGTAGTCCCAATCGAGCCCATAATTCGGAGTGGGTATTTGGCGTTACGTTCTTCATGGCCTTGATGGCCGCATTCTTGTAGCTCTGGGCATCACCCGCATCGAGCTTGAAGCCGTCCACCCCGAACTCCTCCACCAGGTGGCTCATCTTGGCCTGGAACCAGGTCACAGCCGCCGGGTTGGTCAAATCCAGGGACGCGCTGTATCCGTTCCACCACCGGGCGATGTAGGTCCCCCCCCTTTTGTCCTTGAGGAAGTAACCCTGTCTGTTCAGTCGGCGAAAGGTCTCCGAATCCGGACTGAAGTAGGGACATATCCAGAGCATCACTTTGAATCCCTGATCGTGCAGGCTGTGGATCATACCCTTGGGGTCGGAGAACCGGCCGGGATGGAAGTTCCATACTCCATAGTCTTCCTGCCAGTTGTCATCGATCATCAGCACGCCCGTCGGGAAGCCATGGTCGATGATATCGCGGGCGTATCGACGGATTCGATCCTCGCGCTGGTCATAGATGAGCTCGATCCACGTGTTGTACTGCGGCCTGACGAAAAGCAACTCGTCGGGGATCTTGCCGTTGCTCGGGAAAAATGTACGGCTGACGTATTGGAAGGCCTCCCGCAGCGTGTTGCCGCTGCGGCCGATCTGGACCGTGCCGTAGTCGGATGTCACCGTCAGGGTCCGGCCAGAGAAGGAGAATGCAAATGGGTCTTCTGACCATACGTAACGTCCCCGGTCTGAGATCAGCAACGGCTGGGCCTGATTGCCTCGCGTATCGCCGTAGAGGTCTCTGCTAAAAGCCTCGCGACCGAAGGGCATGGCCCGCCCGTCGGTCACGCACCCTCCCCAGAAGCCCTCGCCGTCGAGCAGCTCGATCTCCTGAGTATGTTGGGCTGCGTGCAGCAATCCCAGGGGGCACAGCACAATAGCGCCGATCAATGCGGCAGTGTAATTGGGGGTCGTCATGTGGTTACCTCCTATTTGGTGTCGGGCAAGTAATGTCCCCGCCACGAGCCGGCGCCGAACGTCGATACCCGAATCGTCTGGTGGTCGGTAGGTTCAAAATCCACCCGCGTGGGGCCTCGGAACGGAAACCGCTTGAATACCTCCCAGTCGGCTCCCGCCGTCCGGCTCACCCACAGGCCGTGCGCTTCGCTGCCCAGGTAGATGATGTTCGAATCGTCCGGATGGAGCGTCACAGTGAGAGTGTTGTCATATTCCGGCGGTGTCCATTGGCCCAGGAAAGCGTCAGTAACGACGCGTTTCCAGGTTGTGCCACCGTCGGTGGTTTTGTAGAGACCGCCTTGCGGCCGGTGGGGCGCCGTTCCGGCGGCCAGGTAAATGACGTTCTCATCCTTCGGATCCACCGCTAAATCACAGGGCCAAGCCAATTGCAGTTCCGCCGTCAGGTCCTTCCACGTCTCGCCGCCATCGATTGATTTCCAAATCCCGCCCGGTACCGGGAAATCCGCCCCGTGGCGAAACGCGGTGATCAGGCAGAACAGGTGACCGGTCATCGGGTGAAGGCGAATACGCAGCGCGTGCAGGTTCCCCGGATTTCCCAAGCCACGGGATTTGGACACCCAAGTTTGTCCGCCGTCAGTTGATTTGTAGATGCCGCCTTCATAGAGCG
>CAYZAH010000328.1:0-5311 GCA_964475805.1 uncultured Pirellulales bacterium
TGGCGACGCCGATGGTCGTCACAACCGTATCCTTCACCATCATGCAATTCGTAGATCGGTTCATGGTCTCTCGCCTTGGGACGGACGCTCTGGCGGCGATTCTGCCGGCGGGATTCGTCAGCTTCGTGCCCGGCGGCTTCGTCATCGGCGCGATGACGAGCTTGAACACGTTCGTCAGTCAAAGCCTCGGCCGGGGCGATCGTCGGGCCTGTGCGAATTACTACTGGCAGGCGGCCTACATGGGACTCGCGTATTTTGTCGCCGTTGTCGCTGTCATGTGGCCGGCGGCGCCGTGGATCTTCAAGATGATGGGCCAGCCTCCTGGCATTATCGGGATGGAAGTTGTCTATTTGCGAATTATTCTCTATGCCCAAATCGTCGCGGTGATCAACTGGTCGAGCGGTCAGTTCTACATGGGGATTCATCGACCGATCATTATCATGTACGCGTCACTATGCGGGCAAGTAGTCAACGTCATCGTCAACTATGTCCTGATCTTCGGCAAGTTCGGCTTTCCAAGGATGGAAATTGCCGGCGCCGGCTGGGGAACGTTTACCGGCATTTCCGTGGCAGCCGGGATCAACATGGCCGTATTCCTGAGCCGTCGCGTTAATGACAGGTTTCAATCCAGGCGGGCGCTCCGCGTACACGTGGGCAGGATGGTGGACCTGTTGAAAGTGGGGCTTCCCGCCGGATTCGGACTGATGGTGAATGTCGCATTCTGGGGCGTCATCCTGGTCGCGCTGGTCGGCCGATTCGGGACCGATGCGCTGGCGGCCACGAGCGCCGTTCTGGCCCTTACGAGCCTTTCGGTCATGCCGGTCGTGGGGATCGGGACGGCATTGACCGCAGCCGTCGGCAAAGCTATCGGCCAGGGAAAGAAGAACCTCGCCGTGCGACAGACCAGCATCTGCCTGAGGGTTTCCTTAGTCTATATGGGCCTCGTGGGAATAGGTTTCTTCCTGTTCAGACATAGACTTATGGCGTTTTGGACCACTGATCCCGAACGAGATAGGGGCGTTATCGAAGTGGGAGCGAATATCTTGATCTGCGCCGCCGTGTACCAGATCTTCCACGCCGCCCGCACGATCTACAGTGGGGCGCTGCGCGGAGCCGGAGACACGATCTGGTTGGCTATCGTATCGGGGGCCGGCGCCGTGATCGTTTTGTGGTTAGGTGGAGCGCTGATGGCGAGAGTCTTTCCGGGGCTCGGGGCGCTGGGACCGTGGATGGCGGCGGCGATGAGTATCATCTTAGTGGGTTTGGCGAACCGCTGGCGGTTCAAAAGCAAGCGGTGGATGAGCATCGACCTGTTCAAACGCAACGAACCTGCCGTCCCCATCCGCGACGGAGTGCCGGTGGAATAGTCAGGGCGGAAATCCAAGCAAGTAGGGTGTGTAGATTCCGTTTTTGCGCGCGCGATATCTCAGAGCCGTCGCAGCTTGATGTTCTTGATGGCGCCGGCAGTCTGCCAGGTGGCGATACCCATCGGCTGGCAGGCGTCCATTTCGATTCGGGTGTCGATCCTTCGGCCTTTGATATCCATATCGACGAGCGGTTCTTCATCGTTGTCGACCCAGGCTTGAATCCTGCCGGGCGTGACGCGCAGCCGGACGTGATACCACCGGCCGTTCTCGAAGGACATGAACTGCGTCGTCTCGTTGTTGGCGGCGTCGTAGTAGTCGATGTTGGACAGGCCGCAAAGCGTGCCGCCCCAGCCGCCGAGGATCAGCGAGCAGTGGTTGGCGTCCACGGGAAAGGTCAGACCGCAAAAGAAGTCACTACCCGAAATCCGCATGGCGTCCAGGGTGATTTCATAGTTCATGCGGACGACCGGGCCGTCCCAGGTCACGCCGGTCATATCGTTGCCCGTTTCGAGGATCAGGCTCCCGTCCTTGACGTAGACCTTCCCCTGCCCGCCGAAATCGGTGACCTTCCAGTGGCCCAACGTCTTGCCGTCAAAAAGGCTTATCTCGCCGGGCGTCTGGGCGGTATCCTCGAGCGCAGCTTGTGGATGGTCTTGCGCCGGTGCAGCCGCGGGCTTGTTCGAAGCGACGTTCGGCTCGCTTGGAACAGCCGCCGGCTCATTCAGTGCGGCCTTTTGGTCGGACTGGTGACAGGCTCCGACCAAAAGAACGCTTAGCAAAAGGACGATATAGATCGTGATACGCATCACATTTCTCCTATAGCAAAAGAATAGCATTGAACAAAATAGAGCCAAAACATAAAGTATATACAAGGTGTGACTGATGAAAAAGACCTTTTCAGCAACAATTTGCCTGTTGATGCTCTCGACGTGCTTTGGTGCGCGGCAAGTCGGGCCGTTAGCGAACGCCTATAAGTCGGGCTTGTACGCCAAATCCATCGAGCAGGTCCTCCGGCTCCGGGACCAGGACGTCGATCTGGCTACCGCTGCATTGATCGTGTCCGAGCGCTGGAGCGACATGGTCTACGGGCGAAAATACCTCGCCCGCCTGGACAATATGGCCCTGGAGATTCGTGAAAGACTCAGACGCCAGAAGATCAAGAGTGACTATCACGCGATTCCCGTTATCAACGACTACCTGTTCAATGAACAGGGTTTCAAGTCCATCGCCGAGGCAACCGATCCGGATAGCTTGTTCTTGCACACCGTCATGGATACCAAACGGGGTTATTGCCTTAGCCTGTCGATTCTCTACCTGTCCATTGCCGAACGGCTCGGTCTGCCGATGTACGGCGTTGTCGTGCCGGGGCATTTCTTCGTCCGATATGATGATGGGCAGAACCGATTCAATATCGAGACAACGAGCAACGGCGCCACGGCTACCGACGAGCACTACATCGAGAAGTTCAAGGTGCCGAAAGGCAACAACCATCTCTACATGAAGAATCTCACCAAGATTCAGACCCTGGGCTGTTTCTTCAACAATCTGGGCAACAGCTACAGCGACGTCGGGAACGCGGAAGCCGCCTTATCGGCTTACGAGCGGGCGGTCACCATTAATCCGACGTTAGCTGAAGCCAGGGCCAATCTGGGCAACATCTACCTGAAGAACGACCTCCTGGGCAAAGCCATTAGGGAATACCAGGCCGCTCTCGACATCAATCCGTATGACGCTCGGACCCATAACAAGCTCGGCGTGGCCTACATGCAACGAGAGTCTTTTAACTTCGCCGTCTATGAGTACATGCGAGCGATCGACCTGGACCCCAATCTTGTGGATGCTTACGGGAATCTGGCCATGGTCTATACCAGGCAGAAAAGGTACGGCCAAGCGATCGCAAAACTGAAGGTGGCTCTCGATCTGGATCCCAAGAACGCGGGCTGCATCAGTCAAATGGGCGACGTCTACAGTCAGATGGGCGATTACGAGCAGGCCATCGTCAAATACCAGGAGGCGTTGAAAATCAAGCCGGACTTGGTGGAGGGCCATTGTGGTTTGGCTGTTTGCTACAGCAAGTTAGGGCGTGTGGACGACGAAATCTGGGAATACAAGATGGTTCTGGCGACCCAGCCGGATAATGCGGTGGCCCTGATAAATCTGGGGAACGCCTATTTTAATAAGGGCAAGTATCCTCTGGCTATCGAGCAGTACGAGAAAGCCATCCGTGCGAAACCCGATGAGACGATGGCCCATTTCAACCTCGGTGCCGTCTATTCCAAGCAGAAGGATTATAAGCGAGCCGTGGCCTCCTATCTGGCGGTAGTGAAGTTGGACCCTGACATCGGCGATGCGCATTACGGACTTGCCGTGGGATATTACGAATTGGGCCAGTACGAGTTGGCTTCCGAACAAATTAGAATCGCTCGGCGGTTGGGTGTGGAAGTCCCGGACAGTCTGATCAAAGCCATCGAAAGCAGGCTGAAATAGCGTCCTCCCCACTGGGATCGGCCCCTATCACCCCCAATATAGCCCGTCACAATGGTTTTTTCGTGAACGCTGTAACGAATCTGCGCTTCATCCGTCTATTACAGTGACTTGACTATTTTGCGTGAAAACGTATAATTGGGTTGATTTCAGATATGGGCGCACGGGAGAAAAAAAGATGAAAGATGAAATGAAAAGGCTGGTCCCTCTCATACTGATCGTTACATTGGTAGCCGGTCTGGGAGGCTGCTGTTGCCAAAACAGCAGCAATAAGTGCGATGGTTTGAAACTTCACCCAATCTTTCAACAGGCCATCATAGGCGCGATTGTCGGCGGAATCATAGGCCACCAGTCAAACGAGGACGGTGAAGGCGCCGCCGTCGGAGCGGCTGTGCTCGGCGTGGCGGAGTTGCTCAGCCAGACCGATCAACAGTGCAAAGCACGGGAGCGCGCACGCAAAGCTTCCGAGCAAGTCGTGGTGGAAATTCACAACAGCAACGGCTCTACCACGCCCGTCAGGCTCAAGAAAAAGGACGGCGTCTACATCGGTCCGAAGGGTGAACGCTACGATCACCTGCCCACCGAGGAACAACTCAAGCCGCTTTACGGACTGTAGAAGAGAATCAGGATGAATATACGTTACCGAAGCAAAGTACACCCCGCGCTTGTCTGTGCGGCGTTGTCGCTTATGATGGCTGCGCCAGGGTATGCCGCCGGACAAGTGTCGCGCGAACAGACTCATCAACCAATTCAACTTCACCCGGACAACCCACACTATCTTCTTTGGCGGGGCAGACCGACAGTTTTGATCACGTCCGGTGAACATTACGGGGCCGTCCTCAACCGGGCGTTTGACTACACGAAGTACTTGAAAACACTCGAATCGCTGGGTTTCAACCTGACGCGGACTTTCAGCGGCGCGTATTGCGAGCCAGTTGGAGCCTTCAAGATTCAAAACAACACCCTGGCCCCGGCGAAAGGCCAGTTGATCTGTCCCTGGGCGCGCAGCGGTGAGCCGGGATACGCCAACGGCGGCGACAAGTTCGATCTGACCCGGTGGGACCCGGCCTATTTCGAGCGTCTGCGGGCCTTCGTGGGCGAGGCGGGCCGGCATGGTGTGGTCGTCGAGATGGTGCTGTTCTGCCCCATGTACCAAGACAGCATGTGGAAACTGAGCCCGATGAACGCCGCCAACAACGTCAATGGCATCGGCGCGATGGAACGCACCAAGGTCTACACGCTCGAGCATCCCAAGCTATTGGCCGCGCAGGACGCGATGGTGCAAAAGATCGTCAGTGAGCTCAAGGACTTCGATAACCTCTATTACGAGATCTGCAACGAGGCATACTTCGGCGGCGTGACACTCGAATGGCAAGCGCATATCGCGCGAACCATCACTGAGGCCGAGGCCGGTTTCGACGGCAAACACTTGATCGCTCAAAATATCGCCAACAAATATA
>CAYZAH010000329.1:0-4186 GCA_964475805.1 uncultured Pirellulales bacterium
ATTTGAAAGATTCGGCGGGGACCAACGACGGAACCGCCAACGGCGACGTGTTCGCGGGAACGGACAACGGGATACTGGGCGGCGCCGCTGAGTTCGACGGGTCCGGCGATTCCGTTGTGATACCCACGCCTCCGCTTTCCGGAACGACCTGGTCTTTGACCTGGTGGTCGTTCTCAGAGGCCGACAGCACCAATACCGGGTACATGGTCGCCTCGGGAGACCCCAGTGGTTTCGAGGCGATATTCTTCCGCCGATACGGCCCGGACGTCTATGCCGGCGGTGTGACCCAGGATACGAACGTCACCCCGCGAATCAGCCTCGGCGAGCCCAGCCCTTATCCGCGCGGCATCTGGCATCATCACGCCGTCCTTCACGACGGCGCCACCAGCACGGCGTACTGGTATATCGACGGGAGCCTCTGGGTCGATACCAACCCTGACGATACCGACAAGACCACGTTCACCAGCTTCGATGACGTGATCTATGTGGGCAATAGAAAAAGCGGCGGCCGGGACTTCGAGGGCAAGATCGACGACCTGCGGATGTACGACAACGTTTTGCGGACGGAGGAGATCGAGAAAATCATGGAAGGCATCACGGGCGGCTACCCCTTTGCCTCCGGGCCTGATCCCATCGACGGTACGCTCCACGAGGACACGTGGATAAATCTGTCCTGGAGGCCGGGCGACTACGCGGTCTCTCACAACGTCTACCTGGGTGACAACTTCGACGACGTCAACGAGGGTACGGGTGACACGTTTCGGATCAATCAAACGGCGACCTTCTACGTTGCCGGTTTCGCTGGATATGTCTATCCGGACGGCCTCGTCCCCGGCACGACGTATTACTGGCGGATCGACGAGGTCAATGACGCCGACCCGAACAGTCCGTGGAAAGGTCCGATCTGGAGCTTTTCGATTCCGCCCAAGACGGCTTACGACCCCGTCCCTGCCGACGGCACTGAATTTGTAGATTTGGATTCGGCGCTGACCTGGACGCCCGGTTTCGGTGCGATATTGCACACCATTTACCTGGGTGACAACGTGGACGAGGTTAGCACCGCCGAGGGAGGAGCATCCCAGGGAAGCGCGACCTACAAACCAGCTTCTCTCGAACCGGAAAAGGTCTATTACTGGCGCGTGGACGAGTATGACGGTGTCGACACCTACAGGGGCGACATATGGGCTTTTACGACGCCGGGCGCCGCTGGGGATCCACAACCTGCGAACGGCGCCGTGGACGTCCAATACACGCAAGCTCTGAGCTGGGCGCCGGCGGAGAATGCATCATCTCACGATATCTATTTCGGCACCGATAAAGAGGCCGTGAAGAACGCCACGACCGATTCGCCGGAATACAAGGGGAACGAGCCTCTTGGCTCCGAGAGTTATGATCCCGGTCCGCTCGAATGGCTCACGAATTATTACTGGCGCGTGGACGCGGTATACGACACGGGAACCGTTAAGGGGCTGGTTTGGAGTTTCACGGTCGCCGATTTCCTGCTCGTAGATGATTTCGAGGGCTATACGGATGACGACGCCGCCGGGCAAGCTATCTGGCAAAGCTGGATCGACGGCTTTGGCGTCGAAGGCAACGGCGCCCAGGTAGGGTATCTCTTGCCGCCGTACTGCGAGCAGACGATTGTCCACGGCGGTTCCCAGTCCATGCCGCTGCTCTACGACAACACGAACGGCGTAACAAATTCGGAGGCCGTGGTGACCTTGACGTCGCAACGCGACTGGACCGCCGAAAACGTCGGACAATTGTCACTCTGGTTCAGGGGACGTTCGGCCAACGCACCTGAGCCATTGTACGTGGCCATCGCCAATAGCACCGGCTCGCCTGCCGTGGCCGCCTACGACGATGCAAACGCGGCGCAAACAGGCACCTGGACGCAGTGGACGATACAGCTCCAGACCTTTGCCGATCAAGGCATCAACCTGACCAACGTGGATAAGCTCGCAATCGGCTTGGGTACCGATTCAGGTCTGACGAGTCCCGGAGGTACAGGAACGGTGTACGTTGACGACATCCGGCTGTACCGATCCAGTCAATAGAAGCCTATTATTGCGTCAAAGCAAAATAAGGAAAATGTCATTGCGAGGAGCTTGCCCCTTTGGGGCGAGCGACGAAGCAATCTCAACCGTTGCGTCGCGCAAGGTCTTGACATTGTCTCGCTCCGCTCGCAATGACATTCTCACAGTCTTTGTTGTGACGCTGTATTAGTGTGGTCGCAAACTGATGTCAATTTGGGGTCAATGCCGGCCAAACGGGTATAGGCCCCGTTTTTTATTGCTGATTCTTCTCGAATGGTGTTCGCGTGTGAGATTGAAAAGGAGAGGAGAGAGTTCTATCGACGCCATTCGGCTTTGCGGACCATCAGCGGCGGCATTTGCTGCGGGCTGATCTTTCGCTTGGCCGGGTCCACACAACTTCGACTGCTCGGATACCAGCAGAGCGTGAATAGTGTGGGCTTGAGGGAAAGCCTGTTCTTTTTCAACCTAACAGAGATCATCATCAATTCACTCCGAAGCCGATCTGTGATTCACCTTCTGTGGTCGGGCTTTTGCGTCTCGGCGCCAGCCACATTAGAAAGTCGTAACTCATAAATCGTAAATCGAAAATCCAACACCCTCCTCCTATCGGCCAATTCGGGCACGGACTTTCCGAATTTCCGGTCTACGACTGGCGATTTGCGATTGCCTGACCCATCTCAATCGAAAAGCGGCAATTTCACCCGCCTACGGCGGGCAAGAACCGTAAATCAAATATGGCTCCAGTTGACGGGCTGCTTATTGAGCTCGAGCACTTCGACTCGCCCGATAAGCCATCTCCCGTCCGGCTGTTTTTGGAGGGCAAGCTTCGTTTTTGTCATTAGGAAGGACAGATAATTCTGAGCAATTGGGCTGTTCTTTTCAAAGGTGATCGTTGTGAACAGGACCACCATAGCTTGCGACCCTTTGATGTCAACGAGCCGGCCGGTCCGTTTGTGACCGGCGATCGTAGGCTCCGACAGCACCCTCCTGAAGTGGTTCAGCAAGGCTTGTTTCGTGGTGTGATACGAGTCGCTATAGTCGTCGGAAAGAACGGCCCCGATGGCCCCGGCGTTCTCTTCCTTGACGGCTTTTATACCTTTGTCAATGACGGCGTCGATCTTCTCCAGATCGGTCTGAACAATCCCATCCAGCCCGAAAGCGACCGCTACTATAAGAACGGGGAGCAGCCATTGCCACCGTCGCTGTTTCTCCGGAAAGACACTGCGGAAGGTCAGCACGCCAAAAAGGACAAAAACCGCGGCACCGACAAGCGTCCACGGCTGCTCGAAAACGTCAAACATCCTGGCGATCCCTTAGGTTCGCTCTTGGCTCTCACCTCAAGCGTGGTTTGCAGCTAATTCCTCCGCGCGGAGGGCAGTACCGGGTAGCGCTTCTGCATGAATCGCAGGTCATCCCGCTCGTCAGGCGGAGGCGAAAAATCGAATACGCTCGTATCACCCCACGCTGCCCGTTTCGCATTCTCGATCGTGCTCGGATTGACCCACGTATGCATGTTGGCGCTTCCGTCCGCCCACCCCAACGTCCCTCGATTTTTGCTGTGCCAGATGGCCAGCGGGTCAATCCAGCTATTCGCAAAATCCTTGCTCACGACCCAGGAGCCCATGTTCCACCCCCTCGGATCGATTTCCTCTACGAAGACGAAGGTGTCAGCGGGGTGCTTTATCTCGCTATACAGCACGAGGTGCCTGTTGCTCCACTCTTTTTCCTCGCCGTTCAAGGCTCCCGATATG
Source organism: uncultured Pirellulales bacterium (assembly GCA_964475805.1). GTDB lineage: Bacteria > Planctomycetota > Phycisphaerae > Sedimentisphaerales > Anaerobacaceae > JAFGTG01. The sequence goes on from CAYZAH010000329.1 coordinate 3,788, forward strand.
GAGAAGCTGCCGAAGGCATACTGGCCTGCCCGCTTTCTTCTTTCGTCGGAGGGGCACTCATACAGACTGACGTCCTTGCAGTACGGAAAGAGCTTACCGCGTCTGATACCCTCCTTCGCTCGCTCAATATTATCGGGATCATTACCCTGCGGCCCCAGCATCCAGGCGTCCACGGCGCCGCGTTGGGGAAGGCCCCCGACAAGCTTGTCGTCGTTGTCATCTTTGTAGAGCATCCAGGCGAGGGTCAGGTTCTTGACATTGCTGATGCAGTGTATGCGCCTGGCCTGGTCTTTCGCCATATTCAGAGACGGCAGAAGAATGGCAAGCAGGATGGCGATAATTGCGATAACCACCAGCAGTTCGATGAGAGTGAAAGCTCTGGTCTTCATGTGCATCTTT
>CAYZAH010000329.1:4196-5298 GCA_964475805.1 uncultured Pirellulales bacterium
GAGCTGATGCTGTTGCCCGTCAATTCTTTTTTGTCCAACAAAACGACGATCCAGATCAACTCGGCCGAACAGTGTTTGCACCGGCAGTGTTGGGGAAGATGCGCTTAAGGCCCATTGTGTTCGATTAAATCCGCCTCTATTGATCCGCGCGAACGTCTTGGTCTCCCTGTCTTGGGTTCATTATCCTGCGCCAACCCGCACCTATCAACGGACATCAGCATTTGCCCCATGTAGCCGGACTTTCTCAGGAATCCCCGCTTAGCAACAGGGTGATCGAAAGCCTTCTCTACTCAAGGGAGCGGTAGGCATATGCTTTCAAAGCGAAGTCGAAATCCTTCGTTTCATCGCCTTGCTCGGGCGTCCTGTAGAAGGAAAAGGTCGATGGGTAGTACAACGCCTGCTCATTCCATTCGATCAGACCTTTGCTGATCCACATGTGTCTGTCCGCATGGCCATCCGCCCACCCTAAGGTGTTGCTGTTCCTCTTGTGCCAGGTGGCAAATGGATCCACCCATCGTTTCGATTTCGGCTGGATGACCCATGAGTTCATATTATAACCTCTGGGGTCGCATTCCGTCGTGAAGATGAACTTGGTCGCGGGCGCCTTGATCTCGGTGTAGTTCGTGCAGGGTACGACCTCCCAGCCGCTACCCCCATTGAGTCCGCCGGTGATCGAGAACGTACGGTAGGCGTACTTGTGGCCGACGCTCTTGTTCCGCTTGTCGGAGGGACAGCGGTAGGCGTCTATGTCCTTCACGTAAGGCCACAGCACGCCTCTCTTGATGTACTCCTTCTTTTCTTCAATGGTGGAATCTCCGGCGTTTGGCGGCATGATAACCCAGCAGCCCAAATGACTGGGATCGCTGCCCGTCGGCGTATTGGCGTTACACAGCTTGCCGTCATTCTCGTCTTTGTACATCAGATAGGCGAGCACCAGCGTCCTGACGTTGCTCCGGCAGCTAATGCTGCGTCCTTCCTCTTTGACGGCACGCAATGCAGGCATGAGAATACCCATGAGAATGGCGATGATCGCGATCACAACGAGCAGCTCGATGAGTGTAAACCCTTGCTTCCTCATTTGTATCCTTCCTCTCAAAAAGAC